>NZ_JBHXEN010000019.1:0-127435 GCF_042724695.1 Streptomyces sp. NPDC127068
GCGGGGGGGGTGTGGGCGGGGGGAGGAGGGGGGTTCAGCCCCCGCCCCCCACTTAACTGTTCATCTCCGGCCGCGGTTCCCAGGCCCTAGGGCCTGGGAACCACTCCTTTTTTGTTGCCCTCTTACCGGGGCGGCGAACGTGGGGAGATGAGGACCAGCAACCGCGCGACGGTCGCTGATCCATGCCCGCTGCGGTCAGGAGGGCTGCACCAGCTTGGTGTCGTAGGCTAGGATCACGGCCTGGATGCGGTCCCTGGCCCCGGTCTTCGCGAGCACGCGGCCCACGTGGGACTTCACCGTGGACTCGGCCAGATGCAGCCGCGCGGCTATCTCCGGGTTCGTCCAGCCTCTGCCGATGACGGTCAGGATCTCCAACTCCCGTTCGCTGAGCGAAGCGATGCGCTCGTCGACCCCGTCGTCTCCCTGCTCGGCCTCGGAGGGGAGGTGCTGCACGTACGCGTCGAGGAGCCGCCGGGTCAGGCTCGGTGCGACCACCGCGTCCCCTGTAGCCACGGCGCGGATGCCGGAGAGCAGCTCTTCGGGGAGGGCGTCCTTGACGAGGAATCCACTGGCTCCC
Source organism: Streptomyces sp. NPDC127068 (assembly GCF_042724695.1). Taxonomy (NCBI): domain Bacteria; kingdom Bacillati; phylum Actinomycetota; class Actinomycetes; order Kitasatosporales; family Streptomycetaceae; genus Streptomyces; species Streptomyces sp. NPDC127068. Next base: position 578 of record NZ_JBHXEN010000019.1, read on the forward strand.
GCCCGCAGCCCCGCGTACGCGTTACTCGTCCAGATCGAACGTCGTGAGGATCAGGACCCGGGTGTGTGCGCCGGCGGCGACGATGTGGCGAGTGGCGCCGATTCCGTCGAGGCCGGGCATGCGGATGTCCATCAGAACGACATCGGGGCTGAGGCGCTCGGTGAGGCGGACGGCCTCGGTTCCGTTGGCGGCCTCGCCCACGACCGTGATGTCGTCCTGGCTCTCCAGCAGCATGCGGAAGCCGAGTCGCTGCAAGGGCTGGTCGTCGGCGATCAGAACGGAGGTCACGTCACGGCTTCCTTGGGCAGGGGCAGCAGGGCGTGGACCCGCCAACCGATGGAGCGGCCCTGGTCGTCGGTGACAGGACCGGCGTCAAGTGTCCCCTGGTACAGGGCGGTCCGCTCACGCATGCCCGTCAGCCCCCGACCGGAGGACGGCGGACCGGGCGGACCGGATGGGCTGGGCGGCCGGGCGGACGGCTCGGTACGGGGCGACGGGCCGCTGCCGGGGGTGCCGCCGGTGTCCGTGACGGTGATGCTGACGAGTCCGGTCTCGTACCGGACCCGCACCTCGGCCGCGGCGCCGGGGCCCGCGTGCTTCATGGTGTTGGTGAGCGCCTCCTGGACCAGCCGGTACACGGTGAGTTGGAGGCCGGGCGGGACGGAGTGCGAGGTGCCGTGAACGGTGGTGCTGACCGGCAGTCCTGCGCTGCGTACGCGTTCTATGAGACCTTCGAGGTCCGCCAGGGCGGGCTGTGGGGACAGCTCGGGACTGGCCGCGGCCGGCTGGTCCTCACGCAGCACGTCGAGCAACCGCCGAAGCTCCGACAGTGCCTGTCGGCTGGTGCTCGCGATTGCTTGGAGTGCTTCTCCGGCCCGTGCCGGCGACTTCTTCGATGCATAGGCTCCGCCGTCGGCCAGCCCGGTGATCACGGACAGGTTGTGGCCGATGATGTCGTGCATCTCGCGTGCGATGCGTGTGCGCTCCGCGGCGGCGGCCAGACGTGCTTGCTGGTCCCGCTCGATCTCCAGTCTGCGGGCCCGTTCCACCAGGGCATCGGTGTGTTCGCGGCGACTGCGTACGACTGTTCCCAGGAGAGCGGCCATGACGCCCGCCCACAGCGGTTGGGCGACCGACTGGGACCAGCTCACTTGGGAGAAGCGGAGGGCTTCGGTGACCAGCGGTGCTGACAGCAGGGCGAAGGACCACCACAACATGCGGAAGGGCAGCCGGAGCGCGATGTGGAAGAGGGCGAGGAGTTGCAGGAAGGCTGCCTGGAAGAACGCCCCCGAGAGGGAGTTGGCGAAGGACACCACCGTCATGCACATCAGAACGGTGAAGGGGTGGGTCCGGCGCCAGAACAGCGGCACCGTGAATCCGAAGGTGAGGAACAGCATCAGCCAACCGGGCTGCTGGGGTTCCAGGGCCACCGTGCTCCAGCCGCCGCTGAGGTAGTCAGTGAGGGCGGCGCACACCCAAGCACCCGTCACCAACCCGTCCCAGAGGAACGGCCGGCGCAGGTCGATGGAGCGGCCGGCCTGCTGCACCCTGTGGATGAACTGGGTGTGGACCGGCTTGCCCGCGGCGGCCGTTGGGTGCGTCGGACCAGCCTCCGGCGCCCCGGGCACCGGCGTGCCGTGGGCCCGCGGACGGGGTGGTCGAGCGGTGTCGACGGTGTCGTACGTTCTTGTCGTGCGCACCTGAACATCGTCGTACGGGGCGGGCTCGTCGCACATCACACCACGGTCGTGGAACATCTCCCCCTGACCCCGTACCGGGGTATGAGAGGGATTCGCTACGCCAGTGTGATGTCCCCTGCCCCTCCACCATGGTCCTCTTCTCCTGCCCGGGTACGAGCCCGAGGGTTCCGAGTGAACCGTTCACGACGGTGCACCGGAGCGAACCAGTCCAGGAGAAGGGGCCCCGATGACGACGGCGACGACGAAGTGGCTGGTGCTGGTGCTGGTGCTGATGCGGCTGGCGGTGAAGCGCGTGGGTGTGTGGCAGTTGGAGCGGCAGATCAGGCGGGAAGTTCGTCCTCGGGCCAACGTGCCCGGGCCTGCTCACGGGAACGGAGCAGCGCCAGTGTCGGCAGCCCCCGCTCTTTCCCCGCGGCGAGCAGGGAGGGCAGCTGGGGGATGGGCGCGACCGCCGCCACATCGTCGAGGACGAGGGCGAGTGGTGGGTCGAGCCGACCGGAGGATGACCGTTCGGCCATGCGCCGGCCGTGCTCGACCACGCTTGAGGCCAGAGCCGTGAGGAGGGGCATGGCTCCGGGGCGGAGCTTGGGATCTTCGATCGCCTCGCCCACCAGATAGATCGTGCCCCCTTCGGACACGAAGGAATCCAGTGCGAGCGCATCAGTTCTGTTGGGTGTGCACGCCTCACGGACGTTCACGGTGAAGAGGGAGGAGAGCGTACGTGCCGTCAGCTCCTGTGCCATGTCCCTGCGTTCCGGGTGAGCGGTGAGCGCCGCTTCCAGTTCGCCCGCGCTGCCGGACGCGGCCTTGGGGTTGGTGCGCAGGGCGCGAACCGCTTCCTGGACCTGATTTCCCTGTGCCCACCGGTGGACGTGACGGAACTGGCGTCCGTCGACCGCGGCGGCGTGGAGGAAGCAGCGCATCAGGGTCTCGGCGGTATCGGCCACCGCCGCGTCCAGCTTCGCGGTGGGCCTCGTCGGAGCTAGCAGTGCCCTGGCCCGCTGTGCTGCCGTCTCCCGGTCCTCGCAGCCGCTGATCGGTGACCAGTGCAGGCGGGCCGGGGTGTCACAGAGGTGAAGGGGGTCGTAGAGGAGGACCGGGCCCAGCTTGGCACGGGCGTCCTTGGTGTCTTCCCACAGGGCAGGAGCGGAGGTGATGACGAGCACGGGACCTTCCGCGTCCCGTACTGCCTGGGCGGCCACGGGGTGGCGGTCCCGCGGGGGCCCCAGGAAAACGGGTCCGCGTGCGGCTGGTAGGGAGGTGTGGACGGGGGCACCGGGACCGGGGCCGGCTGGCCCGGTGGGTGGCACGGCGCCGCTCGTGGACGGCGTGCGGTGCGCCCGGCTCGGCGCATCGGCTTCGGCGGCGACCAGCGCTTGGGCTTGCACCTGCCGGGATTCCGATAGCTCGCTGAGCGGGGTATCGGCGGCATGAGAGGGGCGGGGACGGGGGGCGGGGGTGGGGGGAGCCCCCCGGAGCGGCTTCTCCAAACCATGCCGCTCCCCCACCTCCCCCGCGTACCGCGTCCCGTTCCGGTCCCCGGGAGCGCCGTCGTCTCCGTACTGCCGGGGTTCGTCGTACTCGTCCGCGTAGCGGGCGTGGGGGCCGCGGTGGCGGGCGACCTTGCGGGCGTGGGCGCGTTCGGCCCGGGTGAGGCCGGTGCGCAGGCGCGCGACCAGTCCCATCACGAGGAATCCGGCGACGACGAGTAGGGCGGTCTGAACGGCGAACAGGGTCCAGAACAGCTCGTGGCCGGAGAGTTGCTCGGCGGGGGTGGCGGGCCAGGCCCCGGTCACGTCCTGGGGGTTGGTGATCAAGTGGCGTAGCGCGGCGGGGGTGTTGTCGAAGGTGATCGCGGTGGGCCAGGAGCCGTGTGCCAGTCGGCCGGCGAGTCCGGTGGAGGACCAGATGAGCAGCGTTGCGCCGAGGAGAGCGGCGAGGCCGCCCACGAGGAGGGAGTCGGGCACGCCGCGACCGCCCTGCCCGCGGTCGCCGTCGTCGTACGGGGTTCCGTACCTGCTGCGGTCATGCCCGGGCATCAGGACACCGTCCGGTTCCGCATCGCTCCTCCGCTCGTACCTGTGTCACTGTCCCCAGTCGCCTCCGTGCTCACCCGCGTATCCCGGCAGGTGCGCCGCTGCACCACCACTGCTGCCGGGGTGCGGGCCGGTGTGCGGGTCATGCGACGGTCGATTCGGACGGGTCGCCCCACTGTTGTTCCACGAAGGCCGCGGCGCGGTGTTCCGCTTCGAGTTCCGCGGCGTGCAGGGCCTCGTCGCGGGTCGCGGAGGATTCGGTCATGGCGCGGTCGGTGAAGACGAGGGGGCGTTCGGCCTCGGTGACCAGGTGTTTGACGACCTGGACGTTGCCGTTGACGTCCCAGACGGCGATGCCCGGGGTGAGGGTCGGGATGATCTCGACGGCCCAGCGGGGCAGGCCCAGTACCCGGCCGGTGGCCCGGGCCTCGTCGGCCTTCTGGGCGTAGATGGTCCGGGTGGAGGCCATCTTCAGGATGGCCGCGGCTTCCTTCGCTGCGGCGCCGTCGACGACGTCGGACAGGTGGTGGACGACGGCGATGAACGAGAGGCCGAGGCGGCGGCCGAACTTCAGCAGCCGCTGGAACAGCTGGGCGACGAAGGGGCTGTTGATGATGTGCCAGGCTTCTTCGACCAGGAAGATGCGTTTCTTGCGGTCGGGGCGGATCCAGGTGTGTTCCAGCCAGACGCCCACGATGGCCATGAGGATGGGCATGGCGATCGAGTTGCGGTCGATGTGGGAGAGGTCGAAGACGATCAGCGGGGCGTCCAGGTCGATGCCGACGGTGGTCGGGCCGTCGAACATGCCGCGCAGGTCACCGTCGACCAGGCGGTCCAGGACGAGGGCGACATCGAGGCCCCAGGCGCGGACGTCGTCGATGGCGACGTTCATGGCCTGCGCGGACTCCGGTTCGGGGTGGCGGAGCTGTTCCACGATGTCGGTGAGTACCGGCTGCCGGTCCAGGATCGTTTCGTTGACGTAGGCGTGGGCGACCTTGAGGGCGAAGCCGGACCGTTCGTCGAGCCCGTGTCCCATGGCGACCTCGATGATGGTGCGCAGCAGGGCGAGCTGTCCGGTGGTGGTGATCGACGGGTCGAGCGGGTTGAGGCGGATGCCCATGTCGAGGGCGGCCGTCGGGTCGAGCCGGATGGGCGTTATGCCCAGTTCCTGTGCGACGAGGTTCCATTCGCCGACGCCGTCCTCGCCCTGGGCGTCGAGGACGACGACCTGTCGGTCCCGGAACCGGAGCTGCCGCAGGACGTAGGTCTTCTCCAGGGCGGACTTGCCGTTGCCGGACTCGCCGAGCACCAGCCAGTGGGGGGCCGGGAGCTGCTGCCCGTACAGCTGGAAGGGGTCGTAGATGTAGCCCTTGCCGGAGTACACCTCGCGGCCGATGATCACCCCGGAGTCGCCGAGGCCGGGTGCGGCGGTCGGCAGGTAGACGGCCTGGGCCTGGCCCGTGGAGGTGCGCACGGGCAGTCGGGTCGTTTCCACCTTCCCGAAGAGGAAGGCCGTGAACGCGTCCGTAAGGATGGACAGCGGGTCCCGCATCAGTTCATCAGCTCCCGTCCACACACATCACCCTGTCCCCGCTCATCGCTCATCATCGGTGGGTCCGGTTCACGTTCGCTGGCCTGGTTCGCGTGTTCACTGACCTGGTTCATGTTCGCTGGGGTCTGGTTCGTTTCCTGGACCCGGTCCACGTGCATGGCCTGGTCGTTCCCGTGGTGCGTGCCCTCCGTGGGGTGCAGGGCCGTGCGGTGGGGCCGGGTCCGCGGTGGTCCCGGCCGGGTGGTTCGGCTATTTGCGGATGCCGGTGGCGAACGGCAGGGTGTTGACGAAGGCGCGGTGGTGTTCGCGGTCGCACCACTCCAGCTTGAGGTAGGACTTGCCGGCGGAGGCGCGGATGGTGCGCTTGTCGCGGGCGAGGGCCTCGGGGGAGCGGGCGGACACGGTGATGTAGCCGACGAGGTTGACGCCGGCGGCGCCGGAGGCGAGGTCCTCGCCGCGTTGGTCGAGTCGGGAGTGGGCGGCGATGTCCCGGGGGTCGACGGTGCGGTTCATCTTGGCGGCGCGGCTGGCGTCGGCCTCGTCGTTGGTCTTCTCGGTGAGCATCCGTTCGATGGCGATCTCGGTGGGTTCGAGGTCCATGGTGACGGCGACCGTGCGGATGACGTCGGGGGTGTGCACGAGGAGCGGGGCGAGGAAGTTCACGCCGACGGGGGTCATCGGCCACTCCTTCACCCAGGCGGTGGCGTGGCACCAGGGGGCGCGGGTGCTGGACTCGCGGGTCTTGGCCTGGAGGAAGGTGGGTTCGACGGCGTCGAGTTCGGCGGGCCAGGCGTTGCGCTTGGTCATGGCCTGGATGTGGTCGATGGGGTGGTCCGGGTCGTACATGGAGTGCACGAGGGAGGCGAGGCGGCTCTGCCCCAGGGGTTGGCGCAGCCGGATGTCGGCTTCCTGGAGGCGGGAGCAGATGTCGGTGAGTTCGCGGGCCATGACGACGGCGAGTCCGGCGTCGCGGTCGAGTTTGCGGCGGCCGGTCTGGGCGCGGGCGGCGCGGGCCATGGCGTTGGCTTCGGCGGCGAGTTCCCGGCTGTGGTGCATGCAGGCGACGAGGTAGGCGCGGTGCTGTTCGCTGCTGGTGGACACCATGGACTGGAGTTGCTCGTAGGAGTCCTGGAGCCAGCCGGGGGCGTGGGTGTCGCCGCGCTGGGCGACGTCCTTGGCGTGCGCGTCGGGGTCGGCGGGCAGGGTGCGGGCGAGCATCTGGATGCGGGTGACGAAGCCGTCGCCGTTGGCCACGTGTTTGAGGAGGGTGCCGAAGCGGTCGACGAGGGCTTCTTGGTCCTCGGAGTCGCGCAGGCCGACGCCGGGGCCTTCGATTTCGATGGCGGCGGTGATGGTCTTGCGGTCGGCGTGGAGGAGGACGGCGATCTCGTCGGGTCCGAAGGGTGCGGAGAGCCAGGCGATGCGGCCGATGCCGGGCGGCGGCCCGATTTCGACTTCGTGGCCGTCGACGCTGATGCCGGCTTCGGGGGCTGCGGAGCGGTAGGTGGTGCCCCGCTTGAGTTGCCGTTTGAAGCTGCGGTTGATCTCGAACCACTTGTAGAAGGTGCGCCGTTTGTAGGGGACGTAGACGGCGGCGAGCGCGAGCAGGGGGAAGCCGAGGAGCAGCACGATCCGTAGGGACAGCACGGGGACGAGGAGTCCGCTCATCATGCCGATGAACGCCCCGGCGATGATGAGGGCGATCTCGCCGGTCTCGCGGTTGCGGCCGACGACGGCGTTGGGCCGGGCGCGGCCGATGAGATAGGTCCGGCGGGCTGCGGCCGGGTGGGACGCGTGGGACAGCGATTCGGTCGTCAACGTCCTTCACCTCCCGTGCGGTTGGTGTTGCGGTTGGTGCTGGCGTGCGGGCTGTTCATGGGGCTGGAGCGGGGTGCGGGTGCGGAGGTTCCGCCACCGCCCTGCCCGCTCTGTCCGCCCTGGCCGCGGCTGCTGTGGGCGGCGACGCCTCCGCTGACCGGGTTGCTGGGGCGGGGGGGTGCTCCGCCGCCGCCGTGGTCGGCGCGGGTGCTGTGGGTCTTGATGCCCTGGGAGACGAGGGCGGCGGGGGAGCTGATGACGGCGGCGGCGCGGCTTTCGGCGCCGTGTTGGATGCGGTTGTTGCGGGAGTTCGCGATCTCGTCGCCGAAGCCGGGGACGAAGCGGTAGATCATGGCGCTGGCGAAGATGGCGAGCAGGATGATCGCGAGTCCGGAGACGACGGCGGAGAACGCGTCGGGTCCGTCGTCGGAGCTGGAGAGGGCGCCGGCGAGGCCGAGGACGATCACGATGACGGGTTTCACCAGGATGACGGCGATCATGATGCCGGCCCAGCGGCGTACGTGGCCCCACAGGTTCTTGTCGACGAGTCCGGCGTAGACGACGGTGCCGAGGAGTGCGCCGACGTAGAGGAGGGCGGCGCGGATGACGAGTTCGAGCCAGAGGACGCCGGCGGCGAGGACCGAGACGAGGGAGACCACGATCAGCATGATCGGTCCGCCGCCGATGTCGTCGCCCTTGGTGAGGGCTTCGGAGAACGAGCCGAAGAACACGTCGGTCTGGCCGCCGGTGGCCTTGGCGAGGACGTCGGTGACTCCGTCGGTGGCGGAGACGACGGTGTAGAGGATCAGCGGGGTGAAGGCGGAGGCGATGACGGTCAGCCACAGGAACCCGACCGCTTCGGACAGTGCGGTTCCCATCGGTACGCCTCGGACGGCTCGTTTGGCGACGGCGAGCAGCCACAGCAGCAGGGTGAGGATGGTGGAGGCGGCGAAGACGACGGCGTACTGCTTGAGGAAGGTGGGGTTGGTGTAGTCGACTTCGGCGGTTTCCTTGACGGCCTCGGACAGTTTGTTCACGGTCCAGGCGGCGGCGTCGGCGCAGCCCTTGGCCAGGGCGTTCAGGGGGTCGAGGGCGTCGCCGAGGGTGTCCGCGGGGTTGTCGGAGGAACCGCTCCCGCCGCCTTCGTCCCGGTCACCGTCCTCGCAGTAGTCCTTGGCGGGGCCGCGGATGAGGTCGCACGGATCGTTGCTCGCGGAGGGGCTGGGCGTGGCGCTCGGCGATGAGCTCCCACTGGGCGAGGGGGTTGGCTCTGCGGTTGCCCGGGTGGCGAGGAGGACGAGTGTCGCCTGGACGGTGGTGACGGCGGCGGTGAGCGTGAGCGCGCGGTGGCGTCGGCCCGGAGGACGGAGGGCGTCGGTTGCGGGTGTGCGGGAGCGTTCGCTGCTGGGCGCTTGCCTATCGGGCATACGTGAACCCTCCGTACTCTTCGACTGCCTTCGCCAGGTCGTCGGCGGTGGACGCTCTCTGGTCACGCCCGGTGGGTACGGGCCCGTCCTGCTGGTCGAAGTCGGAGACCTTCCAGTCGCCGTCGGTCCACCGCAAGGTGTACGTGGTGGTGTACCAGCTCTCGGTGACGGGGTTCTTGGAGGTCTCGCCCGCGAGCCCGAACAGGGAGGTGTGCCATACCGCGACGGTCGCGGCGTCGGCGTTCGACTTCTCGACCTTGGTGCCGACGGGAATGGTCCGGGAGACGAAGGTCTGCCCGTCCGGTGTGCTGCCGTCGGGGCCCAGGCCGATGCGCTCCAGGAAGTCTCGTGCGCCGTACGCCTCGTCCAGGTCGGCCCGCCGTTCGGCAGCGGCATTGGGCACGTGGGTGGCTGTGATGATGGCGTCGCGGAGTGGTTTGTCGAACATGTCCGCCGAGCCGAGGGCGACCGCGTAGTTCGCGGCGGCCGACTGCGCCCCCTGCGCATCGCGGGCGAACCCGGTGGCGATGCCGCCCTGCTGGCCGTCGACGGGTCGGGTGCCGCTCGCCGCGGTGGAGTCGGCCTTGGGCCGTTCGGTGTCGGGGCGGGCCGTCGACGGTTCGTCACCGCCCCGGTTGGCGAAGGCGATCGCGGCGATGAGGAGGACGACGATCCCGACGACGGTGACGAGGCCGCGGGACGAGGAGCGGGCGGGTCTGCGGGGCCCGCCCGGGCGGTCGTCGGCGTAGTCGGGCAGTCGGGTCCGGGTCTGGCCGCTGCCGCCGGGCCCGGGCCTCCCGTACGGATCGGCGTGGCCGTCGCCGCGGCCGGGGTCGCCGTAGGCCCCCTCGTCCGGACTCATCGCGGGTGGGTCCCCTCCGTGTCGTGCCGGTCGCCGTCACCGGTCGCGGTGCGGGTACGGATGTCCGTACCGCGTGAGGCGTCCCCGTACCGACCGGTTCCGTGTCCGGTGCGTTCGCGCGGTCCGGCGCCCCCGTGCCCGGGTGTGTCGCCGGGGTGTGCACGGGGTCGTGCTGGTGTTCGCGGGGACGCGGTGTGGTGACGTGGCATCAGGGGACGCAATCTCAGCGGCGGACGGGTGGGCGGGGGCGGCCGGGGCGTGCCCCCGCGTGCGTCCCACCGGTGGGTGCGGGTCGCAGGGCGCGGCGACGGGGGTGCGGTGGCGGGGTCACACGGTCAGACGGCCATTCCGTACACGATGGTGAAGACCGTGCCGAGTGATCCGATGATGAAGACACCGGTGAGGCCCGCGACGATGAGTCCCTTGCCCTGCTCCGCGCTGAAGGTGTCGCGCAGTGCCGTGGCGCCGATGCGCTGCTTGGCCGCGCCCCAGATCGCGATGCCCAGACACAGCAGGATGGCCGCTGCCATCACCACCTGGATCATCACCCGTGCCTCGTTGCCCAGGCTCCCGAAGGGACCCCAGTCCGGGGCGATCCCGCCGATGATGGTGGTGATGTCGCCCTTGTCGGCTGCCCTAAACATGTAACTCACCGCCCCTGTATGGGTAGTTCCTGAACCCCCTGCGAGGGTGCAGAGGTCACGCTCATTCTCGCTGACGAATCCGCCTCAGCATGTCGACTTGGCGTCTTTGGTCGGCGGGTTTCGTACAAATTATTGTTCACCGGCTCACGCGGGGGCGTGAAACGGCATACAAGGGACCGTTTGATCACTCTGTGTATCATGCGGCGTCACGCCGGGCAATGATGGCCTTGCGCAACCTCACATCTGTTGGGTCGTTAGACCCTTTTCCCCTCCGTGGCGTGCCCTGCACCTGTTGCGGGTGTGCGCCGGGCGGCCCTCATGGTGCGTGCAAGGGCGCATCGGAGCGGTCGGCACCCCCTCGTTGCGCTCCTGTCGGGCCGTGGTGCCGGGCCTACACTTGCGGGCGGCGGACTCGCTGGCGCTGAGGAGGGGTTGACGGTGCGTAGGGCGCGTGGGGCCTGGATCGTCGCCGGTGCCGTCGTCAGCGGTGGGATCGGGTTCGTGTTGCTGCTGGTCGTCGCCACGTTCCTGGCCGCGGGGAACCTCGCGGGCGGTGGTGGTGGCCAGGGGGTCGGGCTGGCGAAGGGCGCGGTTCCGGCCGCGTACCAGCCGCTGGTGGAGAAGTGGGGCAACCTGTGCGCCGCGATCAACCCCGCTCTGCTCGCCGCCCAGCTGTACCAGGAGTCGGGCTTCAATCCGAGGGCGCAGAGCCCCGCGGCGGCGCAGGGCATCGCCCAGTTCATCCCCGGCACCTGGGCGACGCACGGTGTCGACGGGGACGGGGACGGGGACCGGGACGTCTGGGACCCGAAGGACGCGATCCCGTCGGCGGCCTCGTACGACTGTGCGCTCGCCACGTACGTGAAGGACGTGCCGGGCGACCCGACGAAGAACATGCTCGCCGCGTACAACGCGGGCCCGTACGCCGTGATCAAGTACGGCGGGGTCCCCCCGTACCGCGAGACCCAGAACTACGTGAAGATCATCACCAGTCTCCAGGAGAGCTTCGCGCGGCCGGTCGGCCGGGTGGAGCCCTCGCGGCAGGCGGCGGGGGCGATCCACTACGCCCAGGGGAAGCTCGGTACGGACTACCTGTGGGGCGGTACGGGCACGGCCGCGCAGGGCGGTCGCTTCGACTGCTCGGGGCTGACGCAGGCCGCGTACCGGAGTGTGGACATCGAACTGCCCCGGGTCGCCAACGACCAGTACAACGCCGGGCCGCACCCCTCGCGGGACGAACTGCTCCCCGGGGATCTGGTCTTCTTCTCGGACGACCTCACCAACTCGCGGGCCATCCGGCACGTGGGGATCTACGTGGGAGGCGGGTACATGATCGACGCGCCGAGGACGGGTGCCGTGATCCGGTTCACCCCGATCGATACACCGGACTATTTCGGGGCGACCCGGGTGACCCAGGACGGCGCGGAAGCGTTGCCGACGCGAACGCCGTCGACCTGAGGAGACCCGTCGTGACCAGGGGCGGGGCAGCGTGTCGGAGGGCTGAGGAGGCGTGTGATGATGAAGATCCGCACGCATCGAGTGGCTGGAATCTCCCTCCGGCGCCCGTCCCTGAGCTGCGATGACGAATCTCTCTTGGGTAACGTCTCAGTGATCTTTCGGTTGAGAGCGGAACGCGTCCCCGGGGGTTGTGCGTTCCTCGTGTACGTGGCCCCCGGGGCCGTCTCGGCCATCAGAGCGGGAGACCGCCCCGGCCGGGACCGAGGGACGGGCAGACGCCGGACGAACCGGCGGTGACCGTTCGACGTGACACGAGGATCAACGGGGGTTGGTCGGTGAGGCGCACAGCCGGGTGCGTCCGCAGTAGCGATGCATGACGAAGGGGCCGCGGCACCATGGCTGGACTCGAAGACTCCGGGTCGAACCCCGATGTCAGCCTGCTCTACGAGATCAATGGCCTGGCCAAGGACGCCCCGACCTGGTTCGACGACGTCATGCACTACGTCGGCGAGTACGGACTGATGTTCGCCCTCGTGCTGCTCGGGGTGTGGACCTGGTGGAAGCTGCGGGCCCGCGCGGGTTCGCTGGACGAGGCCGCGCAGTCGGCCGCCGCCGTCATCTGGGTGCCCCTGGCCGCCGCCATCGCGGTCATCGTCAACATCCCCATCCGCGGCTTCGTGGAGCGACCGAGACCGTTCAACGACCACGAGGGCCTGGAAGTCCTCATCGAGGGCAAGACGGACTACTCCTTCGTCAGTGACCACTCCACGCTCGCCATGGCCATGGCCGTCGGCATCTTCATCGCCCACCGCAAGTACGGGCTGATCGCCATCGTGATGGCGTTCTTCGCCGGGGTGTCCCGCATCTACATGGGAGTGCACTACCCCACCGACGTCATCGGCGGATTCGCCCTCGGCACGGCCGTCGCCCTGCTGCTCGCCCCGCTCGCCGCGATGCTGCTCACCCCGCTCACCCGGGCGATCGGGCGCTCCCGGCACGGCTCCTGGCTGATCGTGCCCCGCTCGGCCACCGATGTTTCCCGTGAAACGTTCGGCACCCCCGGCTCCCGCTCCGAGGAACGCGACCTCGCGGCCTGACGTCCACACCGGGGCGTACCGGGGACCGCGGCGCTACAGGGACTGCGGGAAGGTGAAGAAGCCCGACGGGTCGTACGTGGCCTTCACCGCCCGCAGTCGTCCGGCCGCCGCCCCGTAGTAGGCGGTGCGCCAGTCGGTCAGCGCGGCGTCGGTGTAGTTCTGGTAGGCGGCACCGGAGGCGTGCCGCCGCATCGCGGTGTGCGTCCCGTCGAGCCAGCCCGACGCCGCGGTGCCCGCCGTTCCCGCCGTCCAGGACACCAGGTACTGGGCCAGCATCCGGGAGCGACGGTGCACGAAGGCCGTCGCGGTCGGGGCGACCCGGTTCACGGCCCCGCCGAGCGCGGTCAGCGACACGCTCCCCGACCCGCCGCGCACCCCCTCGATCCGGCCGAGCAGGGCCCGCACCCCCGCCTCGGACAGGGACTGGTCGAAGAAGTCGGACCGGGCCGCATAGGTCTCCCGGCTCAGCGCGCCCCGCGGGGAACGCCCCGGGACCTCCCCCGGCAGTCGGCACTGCGCCGCCTCGCCGAAGCCCGAGCAGCCCGCGTACACCTCCATCGCCGCCGCGTACGACAGGCGCCGCAACCGGACGCTGCTCGCCGAGGCGCCGATGCGGTCGGCGAGCCGGTCCACCGCGTTCTGGAGCTCGCCGTACGTACCGAGCGAGAAGCAGTTGACCGCCACCCGCGGGGCGCCGCCCGGCGAGCGGGTCAGGTGCAGCGAGGACCAGATCTCGTCGGGCTGTGTGGGTCCCCACGCCTGCCACGCCTTCAGGACGGCCGCCGCCCGGGCCCACGGCCAGGTCAGCCGGCCCGAGACGGCGCGGGGTGCGGGACGGGTACGGAAGCGGAGTTCCGTGACGACGCCGAAATTGCCGTTGCCGGCGCCGCGCAGCGCCCAGAACAGGTCGCGGTTCTGTTCCCGGTCCGCGACCAGCTGCTTGCCGTCGGCGGTGACGATCCGCGCCCCGACGAGGTGGTCGCAGGTCAGCCCGTAGGCGCGGGACACCACACCGTGGCCGCCGCCGAGGGTGAGCCCGCTGATGCCGACGGTCGGACAGGAGCCGGCCGGGACGGTCACCCCCCGGGCGGCGAGCGTCCGGTAGACGTCGATGAGCTTGGCCCCCGCGCCCACCACGGCATCGGCGCCGTCCGCGCGGATGCGGGACAGCGCGGACACGTCGACGATCAGTCGCCCGTTGCCGGAGGACCAGCCGGTGTACGCGTGGCCGCCGTTGCGGATCGCCACCCGCATCCGCCGGGCCCGGGCGTACGCGAGGACGGTGCGGACGTCCTGTTCGTGCCGCACGTAGGCGACGGCGGCGGGGCGCAGCCCGTCGAAACGGGTGTTGTAGAGGACCCGGGCGGTCTCCCAGACGCGGTCGCCGGGCCGCACCAGCGTTCCGTCGAGGTCTCGCGCCAGGTCCCGCCACCGTGCGGGGACCCTGGTGGGCGCCGCGCGGGAGGCGGAGGCGAGCGTGGCGGGTGCCTCCGTGCTCGGTGCCGGGGAGGTGCGGGTGCCGACCGCTGCTCCGTCGTCCCGGGCGCCACCGCCCGTGCAGCCCGCCAGGGTCGTCACCGCGATCGCCGCGCCCGCGCCGATGAAGCCGCGCCGTTCCATGTCCGCCTCCCCCGGGGCCCGGTCGGCGGCACGCGGTGTGCGTCGCCCCGCCGACCGTCCGGCGCGCGACCGCCCGCCCCCACGCCCGTTCGTCCGTCACCCCCGTAGAGCCGTGGCGGTGCCGTTCGGTTCCCGGGCGGGTTCAGCCCAGGGGGCCGGACCGGTGTCCCTCGGCGTCCGAACGGGCCTTGCTCCGGGCACGGCGGGCCGCGCCGCGCCAGCCGCAGCTACAGGACGCGTTGACGAAGCGGCCCTGCTCCACGGTGGTGGTGCGGTGTTCCGCGGCGGTGGGGGGTTCGGTGAGATCCAACTCGTGCGCCACGGTTCCACGGTAGCGCCGCGGGGGCGCCATGCGAACCCGAGCGTGACGGGCGCCGGGACACGTCGTTAGGCGGAACGACACAGCACGGTGCCCTGACTCGTATCGACAGCTTCTCGACAGCCATGGGGGTCGGCGATGGTGGTGCGGCAGTACAGGCGGAACCCGGGCGCGGTCCTCGCGGCCGTCGCCGTGACGGGGCTGCTCGCTGGGACCACCGGGTGCACCGAGGCCGGGGTCGTCACCGGACAGTTGCCCCCGGCCGATCCGGTGGACGCCGTGCACCGGGCCGCCGCCCGGCTGGTGGGCGCGGGGACCGCCAAGGCCCGCACCGCGATGGACATGGCGACCGGCGGCACGCGGGTCACCATCCGCGGCGAGGGCGTGTACGACTTCGCGCGGCGGCTCGGTCGCTTGCGGGTGGTGCTGCCGCAGGACCCCACCGGAAGCCCTCGTCAGCGCCCCATCACCGAACTGTTGGCGCCCGGGGCGCTGTACATGAAGAACCGGGGGGCCGGGGTGCCCGCCGACAAGTGGGTCCGGGTCGACACCGCGTCCGTGTCCGACGGCAACCTGGTGACCGGTGGCGTCACCGATCCGTTCGCCGCCGCCGAATTGCTGCGCGGGGCCCGTGCGGTGCGGTACGTGGGGGAGACCAGGGTGGCGGGCACACCGGTGCGGCACTACCGGGGGACCGCGGACCTCGCGCGGGCCGCGGCCGTGGCGTCCCGGGAGACGAGGAGCGCCCTCGCCGCTGCGGCCAAGGGCTTCTCCACCCGTGAGGTGCCGTTCGACGTGTACCTCGACGAACAGGGGCGGGTGCGGAAGGTACGGCACCAGTTCAGCTTCGTGAACGAGCGGCACGCGGACGCGGTGGCCGTCGCGTCTACGACGCTGCTGTTCGGGTTCGGCGCACCGGTCGACGTACGGCTGCCGGACGCGGGGGACATCTACGCGGGAAAGATCGCGGAAGGGGCGTGAACCGGGGCCGCGCGCGCGGAGTGCACGGCGCGCGAGCCGCGGCAGGACGCTGGCAGGCGCAGAAGGGGCGTAGTCGTCAGGGCGGGGCGGAAATGGTCCGTCCGTGCCATGCGCGGTGTGTAGTCGCTGCCTACTCTAGGAAGTCGGTGGCGGCCAGGAAGAGGTGATGTGTGTGGCTCCGTCCAGGGGAACGGCAGTGCAGGACCACGTCGCTCTTGCTGAGATCGAGCTGTGCGGCGAGTTGATCATCGCTGCGAGTGCGTCGCACGAGGAGCGGTTGAGTGCGGCCCTCATCGACGAGGTGCTGCGGGTGCGCAGTGCGGCGGACGAGGGGCCGGTCATCGGCAGGACCGACGGCCGGACCGGGTGACCGCACGGCGTACGGCGTTCGCCCGACCGCGTACCGGTGTCGAGCCGCACCGGTACGCGGTCGGGGTCGCCGTACGGATCAGGTGCGGAGCAGCCGGGCGATGGCCTTCGACGCTTCCTCGACCTTGTCGTCGATCTCCGAGCCGCCCTTGAGGGCCGCATCGGCGACGCAGTGCCGCAGGTGCTCCTCCAGGAGCTGGAGGGCGAACGACTGGAGGGCCTTGGTGGAGGCGGACACCTGGGTGAGTATGTCGATGCAGTAGGTGTCCTCGTCCACCATCCGCTGCAGGCCGCGGACCTGCCCCTCGATCCGCCGCAGCCGCTTGAGGTGCTCGTCCTTCTGCTTGTGGTAGCCGTGGATGCCCAGGTCGTGGTCGGTGATCAACTCCGTGGTCCCCTCGGTCGCCGCCGCGCTGGATCCGGAGCAGCAGGCGCCCGTCGTCGTCGAGTCGGTGTCGGTGCTCGCCATGGCGTCCTCCGTACTGTCGCCGCGCGGAGCGGCAGCCTCAAGGTTGTATACCCCTAGTGGGTATATGGTACCGAACTTTTCCGGGTACGGGACGGTTGGACGGACCCGGTGCCGTCCGGTGCGTTCCATGAGCGACACTGGTGGAACGCCGGTTAGCGTGACTGGATGATGCGCCTGGCATCAGCCTGACCGAAACCACAGCATCCCGAGGACCCCACGTGCGTTTTCGTCTGACCCCCAGGGAGACGAGCTTCTACGACATGTTCGCCGCGTCCGCGGACAACATCGTCACCGGCTCGAAGCTCCTGATGGAACTGCTCGGGGCCGACGCGTCCGATCGGGCCGAGATCGCGGAACGGATGCGCGCTGCCGAGCACGCGGGCGACGATGCCACCCACGCCATCTTCCACCAGTTGAACTCCTCGTTCATCACGCCGTTCGACCGTGAGGACATCTACTCCCTCGCTTCCTCCCTCGACGACATCATGGACTTCATGGAGGAGGCCGTCGACCTGGTCGTCCTCTACCAGGTCGAGCAGCTGCCGAAGGGCGTGGAGCAGCAGATCGAGGTGTTGGCGCGGGCGGCCGAGTTGACGGCCGAGGCGATGCCGCACCTGCGCACGATGGAGCACCTCACCGAGTACTGGATCGAGGTCAACCGGCTGGAGAACCAGGCCGACCAGATCCACCGCAAGCTGCTCGCCCACCTCTTCAACGGCAAGTACGACGCCATCGAGGTGCTCAAGTTGAAGCAGATCGTCGATGTGCTGGAAGAGGCCGCCGACGCCTTCGAGCACGTGGCGAACACGGTGGAGACCATCGCCGTCAAGGAGTCCTGACCTTCGTGGACACCTTCGCGCTGGTCGCGACCATCGGGGTCGCGCTGTTCTTCACGTACACCAACGGGTTCCACGACTCCGCGAACGCCATCGCCACCTCCGTTTCCACCCGGGCGCTGACGCCCAAGGCCGCGCTGGCGATGGCCGCGGTGATGAACCTGATCGGTGCGTTCCTTGGCAGCGGGGTGGCCAAGACGGTCAGCGAGGGGCTGATCGAGACGCCGCACGGCAACAAGGGGATGGGCATCCTCTTCGCCGCGCTGGTCGGCGCGATCATCTGGAACCTGGTGACCTGGTACCTCGGGCTGCCCTCGTCCTCCTCGCACGCCCTGTTCGGCGGCATGGTCGGCGCGGCGCTCGCGGGCGGCACGGACGTCATCTGGTCCGGGGTGTTCGACAAGATCGTCATCCCGATGTTCCTGTCGCCGCTGGTCGGGCTGGTGGTGGGCTATCTGGTGATGTGCGCGATCCTGTGGATGTTCCGCCGGGCCAACCCGCACAAGGCGAAGCGCCACTTCCGGATCGCGCAGACCGTCTCGGCGGCGGGCATGGCCCTCGGGCACGGCCTCCAGGACGCGCAGAAGACGATGGGCATCGTCGTGATGGCCCTGGTGATCGCCGACGTCCAGGCGTCCGGCGACGAGATCCCGGTGTGGGTGAAGATCGCGTGTGCGGTGATGCTGTCGCTCGGCACCTACGCCGGCGGTTGGCGGATCATGCGGACCCTGGGGCGGAAGATCATCGAGCTGGACCCGCCGCAGGGGTTCGCGGCGGAGACCACCGGCGCGGCCATCATGTTCGGCTCGGCGTTCCTGTTCCACGCGCCGATCTCCACGACCCATGTGATCACCTCGGCGATCATGGGGGTCGGGGCGACGAAGCGGGTGAAGGCGGTGCGCTGGGGGGTCGCCAAGAACATCGTCCTCGGCTGGTTCATCACCATGCCCGCGGCGGCGCTGAGCGCCGCGCTGAGCTTCTGGGTCATCCAGCTCGGCTTCGGCTGACCTGACCTGACCTGAATTGGCCGGGCCCCAGCGCCGGTGGGTGGCGCCGGGGCCCAGTACCGGGGGCCCAGTATCAGGGGTCAGAACGCGGGGCGCACCGCGCCCACCTCGGCCGCGCCGCCGGTGAGGGGCGCCCGGCCGATGCGGTCCACCACCTCGTCATGGACGTCCAGCTGGTGCAGCACCCGGGCCAGGACGGGACCCAGGGCCCGCCCGCCGCCGTCCTCGATCTTGAAGGCGAGGGCGCGTCCGTCGGGCAGCGCCACCGCCTGGACCGCCTCGGCGCCCATCTTCGCCAGCGTTCCCGGCACCGCCCGCATCAGCCAGGTGTCGGCCCGCCGGGTCCCCGCCACGTACTCGGGGTGGCTGCGCATGGCGTCCGCCCCCGGCCGTGCGGGCCCCCCCTCGGGCGCCCGCACGAAGGAGCGGAACGCCCGGGCGAGCCCGGTCAGGGACAGCGCGAACAGCGGCGCCCCGCACCCGTCGGTGCCCGTCGCCGCGACGGTTTCCCCGGCGGCGTCCTCGACCGTGTCGCGCACCAGGAGCTGGAGCGGGTGGTCGGGGTCGAGGTAGGAGTCGAGCGGCCAGCCGTTGCGCAGACAGGCGGCCAGCATCGCCGTGTGCTTGCCCGAGCAGTTCATGGTGACCCGGTCCCGGGTGCCGCCGGCCGCCAGGTACGCTTCCGCCTCCGTCGCGTCGAGGGGCAGGTCGGGCGGGCACTGGAGCTGGTCCGCGGTGAGCCCGTACTCGGTGAGCAGGGTCCGCACCAACTCCAGGTGAAACGATTCGCCTGAATGGCTCGCGGCGGTCAGGGCGAGCCGCCGGCCGGTGAGCGGGACCCCCGCCCGCAGGATCGCGGCGGCCTGCATCGGCTTGTTCGTCGACCGGGGGAACACGGGTGCGTCGGCGTCCCCGAGCACCCGTTCCACCCCGCCGTCCGCGGCGAGCACCACCAGGTGCCCCCGGTGCCGCCCCTCCACGAAGCCGGACCGCACCACCTCGGCGAGCACCGGCGGTACGTCGGGCCGTGGCTCCGGGCCGGTGAGGGGGGCCGGCGGCCCGGGGACGGGGGCGGGGCTGGCGGACATGGCTGGTGGCCTCCGGGAGACGGCCCGTGACCAGCCGCCCGGGATCGCCGGGCCGACGGGGTCAGACGAGCAGGTCGTCGACTTGTGCTTCGCCCTCACGGTACCTGCGGGCGATCTCGGCGCTGCACTCGTCGGTGGTCCGCTGGAGGGTCTGTCGTCGTCCGGACACCTGCTGCTCGTACTGGACGAGCCGTCCCCGGGCGTCCCGCAGCTCCTGGTCGGTGCGGGCGGCGAGGTCGGACAGCTCGACCTCGCCGAGCATCTCCGCGGCGAGCCGCCGGTACTCCTCGCCGTGCGGGGTGCCGAGGGTGACGTGCCGGGCGGAGGAGCGGTGCCGGGCGGGCTGGTCGGCGAGGATCTCGGACAGCCGGTCCACGACGGGCGCCTTCGGAGCGGTGCGCCGGCCGAGCTCCGCGCACAGGATGTCGATGCGGCCCTGGAGCAGCCGCCGTACGTAGCTGAGGTCGGCCTCGTCCCGTTGGGCGTCCCGGCGCAGCCCGCGCAGCTCGGGCAGGGTCAGCGCGGTCAGGTCGGGTTGTGGCAGCCGTTCGAAGAGCGGGGTCTGGGCGGTGCGCTGTGCGGGTGGTCGCGCGCCCGTTCGCGTGCCGCCCTTCACGGTGCTTCTCGTCCGCGGGCTCGTCCGGGTCAGTGACACGGGTACGGGCTGCTGACGCCCGGTACTCGGTGTGCTCATGTGATCGTTAACCGTCCCCTCGACCGGTGCGGCCTACCGCCTGGGAAGCATCGTGCCACCCCGAGTGGGCGCTATGTGACCGAGTGCCCCCGATCGGCCCCGGATGGGGGGTTCGGGAGCATGCGAGTGCCCCCGGATGGGCGTGGGGGCACACGACCGGCGGGTGCGGGCATGATGGTGCGCATGCGAGCGGTGGTGCAGCGGGTGGACGGGGCGGACGTCGTCGTCGAGGGCGAGACGGTCGGCGAGATCGACGGGGAGGGCCTGTGCGTCCTGGTGGGGGTGACCCACGGGGACACCCCCGAGCAGGCGGCGCGGCTGGCCCGCAAACTGTGGACGTTGCGCATCCTCGACGGGGAGCGGTCCTGCTCCGACACGGGCGCCCCGCTCCTGGTGATCAGCCAGTTCACCCTCTACGGGGACGCCCGCAAGGGCCGGCGGCCCACCTGGAACGCGGCGGCCCCCGGCGAGGTGGCCGAGCCGCTG
The DNA here is from genome assembly GCF_042724695.1 of Streptomyces sp. NPDC127068. Taxonomy (NCBI): domain Bacteria; kingdom Bacillati; phylum Actinomycetota; class Actinomycetes; order Kitasatosporales; family Streptomycetaceae; genus Streptomyces; species Streptomyces sp. NPDC127068. The sequence continues at coordinate 21,041 of NZ_JBHXEN010000019.1, forward strand.
GTCGACGAGGTGGTGGCCCGACTGCGCGAGCTGGGGGCGAAGGTCGCCACGGGGCGGTTCGGCGCGTCGATGCGGGTGTCCCTGACGAACGACGGCCCGTTCACCGTACTGCTGGAGGTCTGACCCCCTCCGGCGGCGGGCCGTCTCGCGCGTCTCGGGTGTTCAGGGGGCGACGACGGTCTCCTGGGCCGCGGCGGTGGTGTCCGCGAGGAGGTCCGCGTCCACGGGGACGTTCCGCTTGATCAGCGCGAGGGCGATCGGTCCCAGTTCGTGGTGGCGGACCGAGGTGGTGACGAACCCGATCGCGCGTCCGTCGGGGCCGTCGGCGGCGCGCCGCAGCTCCGTGCCGCGGGGCGGGAGGTGCACCTCGCTGCCGTCGAGGTGGAGGAAGACCAGCCTGCGGGGCGGCTTGCCGAGGTTCTGCACCCGGGCGACGGTCTCCTGGCCCCGGTAGCAGCCCTTCTGGAGGTGCACGGCGGAACCGATCCACCCCAGCTCGTGCGGGATCGTGCGGTGGTCCGTCTCGAAGCCCAGCCGGGGCCGGTGGCCCTCCACCCGCAGCGCCTCGTACGCGAGGACGCCCGCCGGCGGGCCGAACGGGCCGCTGCCGGAGAGGTCCGCCAACCGGGCGCGCGGCAGGAACAGGTCCCGCCCGTGGCCGGTCTCCCGGACGACGACGTCCTCGGGTACGGGGGCGATGGACCCGGCGGGCAGGTGGACGACGGCGAACTCGTCCGTGCGGTCGGCGACCTCCACCCGGTAGAAGAACTTCATCGACTCCAGGTACGCGATCAGCGCCTGCTGCGTGCCCGGCTCGACGTGCACCCACACCGTCGTGCCGTCGTCGACGAGGTACAGGGCGTGCTCGATGTGTCCGTTGGCGGACAGGACCAGGGCCTCGGTGGCGCGGCCGGGCGGCAGTTCGCTGACGTGCTGGGTGAGCAGCAGGTGCAGCCAGGCCAACCGGTCGTCGCCGGTGACGGTGAGGACCCCGCGGTGCGACAGGTCCACGAAGCCGGTGCCGTCGGCGAGGGCGCGCTGTTCACGGAACAGGTCGCCGTAGTGGCCCGCGACGCCTTCGTCCACGCCTTCGGCGGAGACGGCACCGGGCAGCGACAACAAGGGGCTCTTCATATCCACTCAGGGTACGACCCGCTGCGGCCCGGGATTATTTCCCGGTGGCGTCCCGGTCCTCGCCGGCCGCCGGTTCGGGTCCGGCCGCCGGTTCGGGTGCGGTGCGGCAGCTCCCGCACCGTCCGAAGATCGCGAAGTGCTTCATGTCGGTGTCGAAGTCGAAGGCGGCGTGCAGCTTCGCGGTGAACTCGTCGGCGACGGTCACGTCCGCTTCGATGACGCCCGAGCAGTCCCGGCACACCAGGTGCAGGTGGTGGTGACGGGCGGCGAGGTGGTAGGTCGGCGCCCCGTGCCCGAGGTGGGCGTGGCTGACCAGGCCCAGTTCCTCCAGCAGCTCCAGGGTGCGGTACACGGTGGAGATGTTGATCCCGGACGCCGTCTTGCGCACCTCGCACAGGATGTCGTCGGGCGTCGCGTGTTCCAGCGCGTCGACGGCCTCCAGCACCAGCTGCCGCTGCGGCGTCAGTCGATAGCCGCGGCGCCGCAGGTCGGCCTTCCAGTCGGTGCTCACCACGCGACCAGTGTAGGCAGGGCGGGGCGCGTCGGGGCCCGGCCGACGCAATCCCCCCGGGACGCTGGCGGAAACGCGACGGCCCCGGCGCGAAGGTTCTTGCGCGGGGCCGTCGAGGGTCGCCGGGGGCCGTGGGGCCGGCGGGGCTACTTGAAGAAGGCGATGCCGTCGTCGGGGAGGTCGCCGAGGTCCTTCGCCCAGTTGGCGACGTCCTCGGGGCTGACGACCTTCTTCAGGTGGGCGGACATGTACGGGCGCAGCGGGACGTCGGGCGTCTGCTTCTCGCCGACCCACATCAGGTCGCTCTTGACGTAGCCGTACAGGCGCTTGCCGCCGGTGTAGGGGCCGGAGGCCGCGGTCCGCGCGACCGCGTCGGTGACCAGGTCGATCTGCGGCTTCTTGTCGGCCAGCTCGCCGTACCAGATCTCGACGACGCCGTCGTCACGGACCATGGTCACCTCGACCTTGCGGTCCGCGTCGATGCGCCAGAAACCGGCCTCGGACTCCAGCGGCTTCACCTTGTTGCCGTCGTTGTCGAGGATCCAGGTGTGGGAGCGGTACTCCAGGAAGTCCCGTCCGTCGTGGCTGAAGGTGACCTCCTGTCCGAAGTTGGCCTTTTCGGCCCCGGGGAAGTCGGTGACGCCCGCGCCCGCCCAGTTCCCGAGGAGGAACGCGAGGGGGACGAGGTCCTTGTGCAGGTCGGACGGGATCTCGATCATGAGCGGAGGTTCCTAGGTGGGGATCAGCGCTGGCCCTGGTACAGCTTCTTCACAGCCAGCCCCGTGAAGGCGAGGACGCCGACGCAGACGAGCGCGAGAAGGACTTCGAAAAAGATGACCACGGGGTGCTCCTCGGTGGGCGGTCGGGCGGGGCCGGCGGTACCGGGCCGGGCCCCAGTTTAGTGGGCGGGGGCCCGGGCTTCGCGGTGAGGTCAGCCGAGCAGCTGACCCTGGAGGGTCACGGTCTGTTGGAACGGGACGTCACGGGGGCCTCCCGCCCGGGACTGGGTGACCAGGCCGATGGTGTCGCCCGCGGTGAGGAAGGCGAGGCGGGTGTGCTTGCGGCCCTGCGGCTCGGCGTCCGTGAAGGGGTACGCGGTGACGTACTGCTGCTGGGCCTCCTCCGGGAAGTCCCGGTCGCGACGGGCGACCGACACGTCCTTGAGTTCGTAGACGGGACCCGTGCTGCTCCAGCCGTGGGCGAGCCGCCAGGACTCCGCCGCGCCCGTGCTGCCGAACCGCAGCAGGTAGACCCGGGTGCGGGTGCCGTCCGGCGTGGTCCAGCCCCGGGCGGCGATCCCCGGTACGGCGTAGTCGATGAGCTGCTGACGGGTCTCGGCGCGGTCGTCGGGCAGGGCGAAGAGCTCCGCGAACTCGCCGGGGGGCAGCCAACCGTCCTCGTCCTTCAGGCCCGGGTCGGGGACCGAGCCCCGCGGCGCCGGCAGCAGGAGTTCCCGCAGCGGGGCGTGGTGGACGGCGGCCGGGTTGTCCTCCGCGAAGGGTGCGGGGGAGCCCTCGGGCAGCGCGGGCCGCTCGATCCGGGGGTAGTCCCACCGGCCGTCGGACCCGGTCGCCAGGCCGGGCACGTCGGTGCGCTCGACCGCGGTCAGGCCGTAGCCGGTGCCGGTCGCCGCGGCGGCGCACACCAGTACCGCCGCCGCCCAGCGGACGAGGCTGCCCGGGCCGCGGCGCGGGCCCTTCGGGGGCGCCTCGTCCTCGGTGGCCACCGGGGTCTGTGCGATCGTCTCGATGGTCATGCGGGCTGCCCCTGCTGGGTGAGGCGGTCGAGTTGACCGCCGATGAGTCCTAGGCGGTCCTGGTCCAGGGGCCCGGCGGAGTGCACGAAGGCGAGCATCAGCACGTCGCCGACGTGGGCCACGCACTCCAGCGAGTCGACCCGGTCCGAGGGTTCGCTGGACTCCTTCGGTTGGATCGAGGGAAACCGGTAGCAGCGGGCTTCGTGGTGCCCCTCCGGTGTCGGCCCCGGCACGGCGCCGGGCTTCTTCGCGAGGGAGTCCGCCATGATCCGCGCCACGGGCCCGGTGTTCTTGCTCGGCAAGCGGGACAAGGAGATCCGGACGACGTTGCCCTGCCCGCCGTACTCGCGGGCGTAGCTCCGCACGGCCATGGCCTCGACGTCACTGTTCGCGAGACCCCGTTCCAGGTCTCGGCGCTCGTCGTCCGACCAGGTGGGGTTCCCGGCCCGGAACCGTTTCCTGATCTCGTCGCCGCTCAGGACGGTGTCGTGACCGCCGAGCTCGACGTCGTCGGGACCGGGTCGGTAGCCGTGGTCCGCTTCGTACGGAACGAGGAGTGCGGCGAGTCCTTCGGGGTGCTTCGCCGACTGTTCCGCGGGGTCCGCGAACGTCCAGCCGGGTGCGGGCGGGGTGCGGTCGGCGGTGGCCACCGTCGTGGCGGTGACTCCGGTGGCGACGACGGTCGCGCCGGCCAGGGCGAGGGCCGTCACCAGCTTGGCCCGCCGGCGCCCGGTCGTGGGAGCTTCCTCGTTCACAGCCGGGCCACCTGTCGTCGGGTCAGTTCGCTGATCTCCTGCTCGGCGATCGGCGTGGTGCCCGTGATGATCACGCGTACGACCACGTCGCCGCGCCAGGCATGGGCCTGGCCCAGGTACATCGGTCGGCCGTCGACCTGCTCGGGCGTCGTGTGCGTGAACACCATCCCGTTGCTCGAACCGGGCAAGGCGGTGCCAGGCGTCCCGCTCTCTCCGGCCGCCTGGTAGCTCATCGCGTCCACCACGCGGGGGAGATGGTGCTCCGGGCCTGTTCGGTACTGATCGAGCTGGATCTTGACCCCGCGGCTGCCGGTGCGCCAGGTGGCCTGGGCTGTGCGGCGGAAGTCGTGATCGACCAGGTTGCTCAGCCGCCCCGCCGGGATGCCGTACAGCGCCAGCTGCCGGCCGAGCGGCGACCAACCCCGCAGGTCGCGTGCCCCGCGGGGTGCGGGGAGCAGCAGCGCGCGCAGGTCGCCGTCGGTGCGGGCGGCGGGGTCGGCCGGGGCGGTGTCGCCGCGGGGCGCGGTCGGGACGACCGGCTGGGAGAGCGGTGCGAGCGGGGTGGGGGCGCGGTCGGCCTGGACCAGGTAGCCGACGCAGGCACCGGCGATGACACCGAGTGCCGCCGCTCCGGCGAGCAGCGGGAGTGTCCTCCTCCGGGGGCGGCCGGGTGCGGTCCGGGGCCCCTCGTCGGGTCTCGGTGGTTCCACGGGTTCTCCTCTGAGGATCAGTTCAACGCAGGGGAGACCCGCGGGCACACTGTGTGGTTGTGGGATACACGATTACGATTCGGGCATGGCGAAGAAGCTCGTGATCAAGGTGACGGCGGGTGCGGACGCGCCCGAACGGTGCTCCCAGGCGTTCACGGTGGCGGCGGTCGCCGTGGCCAGTGGCGTCGAGGTGTCGTTGTGGCTGACCGGGGAGTCGGCGTGGTTCGCGCTGCCCGGGCGGGCTGCCGAGTTCGAACTGCCGCATGCGGCGCCGCTGCCCGAGCTGATCGAGGGGGTGCTGGCCGGGGGGTCGGTCACCCTGTGCACGCAGTGTGCGGCGCGGCGCGAGATCACGCAGGGCGATGTGCTCGACGGGGTACGGATCGCGGGGGCGCAGGTGTTCGTCCAGGAGGCGATGGCTGACGACGCGCAGGCGCTCGTCTACTGACGTACCGCCGCTCGTACGGGGCGCCTGCGGCGGGCTCGTGCGTTCGTGCGGGTGCGTGGTGGTTGCCCGCGCAGTTCCCCGCGCCCCCTTCGGGTGCGTTCACCTGGCGGTGGGCTGTTTCCGTGCGGGTGCGCGGTGCGTTTGCGCAGTTCCCCGCGCCCCTGATGGGGCGCTCCTCATCGTCGTCGTCGCCCCACCCGGGCCCCGACAGGGGCGCGAGGAACTGCGCGAGCAACCCCCACGCACCCGCAGGGCCCCCGGAGGCGCAACAGCGCACCCGCACGGGAACAGCGCACCCGAAGGGGGGTCAGCGTTTGCCGTCGAGTTCGTCCCACCACTCGTCGGACTTGGGGTCACCGGACGGCGCGTCCCACCAGCGGTCGTCGGGCCCCCGACGGTTGGCCATGATCGCGGCGACCGGCGGGATGAGCATCGCGACCAGGCACATGGCGACGGCCGCGGGGACCGACCACAGGCGCACCACCGACCACGCCAGGACGAAGAGCACCACGCACGTGCCCATCATGGCGAAGTACACATGCCGCCTGCGTGCGTACATGTCTCCAGCGTACGTCCGGTGCCTGGGCCCGGCCCGATTGGAAGGCCCGTGGGCGACTGCTCGCTTCAGGCGACGGTCTCCAGTGTCTCGCCGAGGGTGGTCCGGCCCGGTGTGTCGGTGGGCAGCTTTCGGTGGAGGGCGAGTGCGCGGGTACGGGTGAGGCCCGTGCGGTAGACGGTCGGCAGGTCCGTGTACGTGCGGGTCGCGAGGTGGGCAGCCGCCTCACGGTCACCGTCCTGGGCCTTGCACGTGGCGGTGTCGAGGGCGATGAGGGCGCGGGTCATCAGCGATGGAGTCCGGGACAGTTCCAGGGCACGCCGCTGGGTCTCGTACGCACGGTCCGTCTCACCGAGCAGGGTGAGCGCCTGGCTCAGATGGACGTGGTGCTTCTGCGCGGGGTATCCGAACCAGGTGTCGGCACGCTGCTCCGGGGCGAGGCGTTCGGCCATGTGCTCCACGTCAGCGACTGCCTGCCGGGCCTCCTCGCGATGGCCGGCCGCGGCGAGCGCACGGGAGGACACGGCCGCGGCGAGCGCGGCAGCGGCCGAAGGGCGCCGACCTGCGAGGTGCCGGGCCCGGCCCGCCAACTCGGCTGCCGCCTGCGGAGCGCCGTAGTTCAGCGGAACCATGGCTTCGCGCGCGAGCACCCAGGCGTGCAGGAGCGCGTCTCCCGACTGCTCGGCCGCCCGGGAAGCGGTACCGAACCACCGGTGGGCCTCACGGTGGTGTCCCAGATCGTGCAACACGATGGCCACCATGCCTGCCATCCGACCGGTCACATGGCACAGTGCCGTACGGGCCTTGACCGTCTGCGGCTCGGACAGCCGCACACCGAGTTCCGCGAAGTCGTCGAGCAGCCCGGCCAGCACCTCCGCGGGCGACTGCCCGTGGTAGCCGTGACCGTAGCGCTCCGCCGTCGAATCCCAGAAGCCCAGGTCGGTGGAGCTCCGGTGGGCAGCCAAGGCCGCATCGACGTCGTGACGGGTGGCGGACAGAGCAGCGGCGAGCCCGGGACCTGCCGTACCGGCAGCGAGCGCGCCGCGCAGTGCGTCGCGGCGCTTCATCGGATCTTCTCCATCATGGTCATCCGGTAGGGGAGGTGGTGCGTCCACCTCCCATGGCCTCATGGCCAAGCCTAAACGCCCGCCTGGAATCCTGAGCCCGTCAGCGATCCGTTCCAGCACGGGAAGCGACGTGACGCTGCCGTCGCCCTGGGCGAGTTGACTGATGCGCTCGGCTCGGATGCCGGTCGCTTCGCTCAACTTGTTGTAACTCAGACCGGCTTCGCTGTGCGCCAGCGCGAAGACGGAGCCGATGTCACCCCGGTCTAGGGCTGCGACCAGCCGAGGGTCCCGTTGCAGAGATGCCGGGAGCGCACCGTGCGACTTCGGAAAGTACATGCTTCCCCTTCGCTGAAACACCCCCACGAACTGTACGCAGGAAGGGGGCCCCTTGATGGGGTTACCTCCCGCTTCGACCCGCCCTTAACTGAATGCGCGCAGGGAGGACTTCGTGCCCTCGACCTCATGAATGCCCCCGGAAAGGACCAGCACATGCCCACCAATGACCCTCCACCCCAGCCCGGGGCCCTAGTCCGCGACACCCAACGGGACACGCTGGGCCTGTTCATGGGGGAGGTGGGCGGGCGGTGGCTGTTGCGGCCCCTGGGCGGCGGTCGGGAGTGGGAGGCGGAGCCGTCACAGGTGGAGGCCGTGGCGGCGCCCGTGCCCCGGGCCGTCCGGTACCGGTTCGGGGAGTGGACGCACGCTCCTGGCGCCGGGCTCCGACTGCTCCCCTGGTCGTCACCCGAGGGCAAACCCTGCTACCTGGCGACGGCCGACGAGGACGGATACCTCGCCCGGCTCGCAGACGGAGTGGAGGCCACCCAACTCGGCATGGCGGAGGACCTGCTCGGACACGCCCGCTCGATGCTCGACGAACCCAAGCTCACCGTCCCGGAACTCAGGTTCACCGTGGCCCGGGTGGCGGAGGCGTTGAGCGACACGCTTCGGGTGGCCCACAGCCGGGGCCGGCGCTCGGGATGAGTGGACGCTCTGCGCAGCGCGAAAAGCCCGGAGTGCCGTACCCCGGTCCAGTGGCGTCCAACCCCTGGGGTACGGCCCTCCGGGCCGCTTCGTTGCGCGGTGGCCGTCAGACGGCGATCGCGACCTCGGCGAGTCCGCCGGTCTGGGCGACGACGGTACGGTCCGCCGTGCCGCCGGGCACCAGCGCGCGCACGGTCCACGTGCCCTCGGCGGCGTAGAAGCGGAACTGACCGGTGGCCGAGGTGGGCACCTCGGCGGTGAACTCGCCGGTCGAGTCCAGCAGTCGGACGTAACCGGTGACGGGCTCGCCGTCGCGGGTCACCTGACCCTGGATCGTGGTCTCACCGGGCTTGATCGTCGAGGCGTCGGGGCCGCCGACCTTGGCTCCACACATATGCGTCTCTCCTGAGTGGCTGTCTGGCTGTCGGTCGGGGGGGTTACTTGGCGGGGCCGAGCTCGATCGGCACGCCGACGAGGGAGCCGTACTCGGTCCACGAGCCGTCGTAGTTCTTGACGTTGGTCACGCCGAGCAGCTCGTGCAGCACGAACCAGGTCAGGGCGGAACGCTCACCGATGCGGCAGTACGCGATGGTGTCCTTGCTCAGGTCGACCTGCTCGTCCTCGTACAGCGCCTTGAGCGCGTCGTCGGACTTGAAGGTGCCGTCGTCGTTGGCGTTCTTCGACCACGGGATGCTGCGGGCGCTCGGGACGTGGCCCGGGCGCTGCGACTGCTCCTGCGGGAGGTGGGCCGGGGCGAGCAGCTTGCCCGAGAACTCGTCGGGGGAGCGGACGTCCACCAGGTTCTGCACGCCGATCGCGGCCACGACGTCGTCGCGGAAGGCGCGGATCGAGCTGTCCTGGGCCTTGGCCTTGTACGTGGTGGCCGGGCGGGCGGGGATCTCGGCGACCAGGTCGCGGGAGTCCAGTTCCCACTTCTTGCGGCCACCGTCGAGGAGCTTGACGGAGTCGTGGCCGTACAGCTTGAAGTACCAGTACGCGTAGGAGGCGAACCAGTTGTTGTTGCCGCCGTAGAGGACCACCGTGTCGTCGTTGGCGATGCCGCGCTCGGACAGGAGCTTCTCGAAGCCGGCCTGGTCGACGAAGTCGCGGCGGACCGGGTCCTGGAGGTCCTTCTGCCAGTCGATCTTGATGGCGTTCTTGATGTGGTTCTTGTCGTACGCCGAGGCGTCTTCGTCGACCTCGACGATGACGACCTTCGGGTCGTCGAGGTTGGCCTCGACCCAGTCGGCGTCAACCAGGACGTCGCTACGGCTCATGCTCGTTCTCCTCCGGGGCAGTTCGGGGCAGTTGCGGCGGGGCAAACACAGGGGATCAGGGCGCGCGGCGCGGAGCCCGGGTGTCCGGGGTGGCGCCTGGCTGCGCGGGCCTGGGTGGAACCGGCCGCCGGGGCGGCTCGATGAGGCGGGACCGCGCGGTTCGTCGGGGTCGGTGACCGAGGGTCGGGGTCCGCTCAGACAGTGCGACAGAGCATGGCGGCGACGCGGCACAGGTCGACTGCCCGCCGCTTCGTCAGATCCGCCTGTCCCCGCGTTCGGGGACCGCTCAAATAGCACTGCATGGGGACGATCGTAGGTAGCCGGGGGCGGCCGTGTCACCGATGTTTCACATGGCGAGACGGGATCATCCGCTATTCGGGATGGGTGGGTCCCGGCGGGCCGGCGGGGCGGGGTCCGGTGGACCTTCGCGCGGGGTCGTATCTGAGGTACGGACTTCGGCGTCTCGCACTGTGGACGGAGGGGGTTCCGCAGGGCCTCGGGGGAGGTGTTCCGCGAGGTGGCCGACGACCGGGGACTACCCGACGAGGCGGACGTTCGAACCCTTCACGGAGATGTTCACCCCGTCCGGGGCGGCCTCGACCTTGTCCAACTCGATGCCCGCGGGCAGGTCGCTGATCCGCTGCCGGAAGTCGGTGATCTCCCGGACCTTGTCCTCGGCGAGCGGCACCCCGAGGTTCGGCAGCGAGTCCGCGTCCACGGTCACCTCGCCGTTGCGCACGGTGGCGGAGCTGGTCACGGTGATCGGCTGCGGGAGCTTGCGGCCCATCACGGTCGCCTCGACGGACACCGCTATCTTGCCGTCGCCCCCGTCGGACAGCCCGATGACCTTCGCGGTCACCCCGCGGGTCAGCTGCACCGGCTTGACCTGTGCGGCCTTCAGGAGCTCGGGGTAGGAGACGAGCGCGGTGCCGGTGGCGCGCTTGGCGGTGGCGGAGGAGAAGTCGCCGGAGAAGTCGACGTCCGTCATCCGGGCCGTCAGCTTCTCGATCCGGACCGGCTTCGCGCCGTTGCCGCTGCCGGTTCCGGCGTTCGCGTCGTAGTCCTTGATGCTGACCTCGACCTCGTCCAGGGTGCCGCTCGCCGCCTGGGTGAGGAAGGGGAAGCCCTTGATCGAGACGTCGGGCGTGCTCGCCAGACCCTCGCTGGTGCGCAGCCGCCCGGCGGCCTCGTCCTCGGCGAAGAACACGGCGAGTCGGTCCGCGGCGACGAACAGGCCGCCCAGGATGACGGCCACGATCAGGAGTATGCGTAGTGCGCGCATGAACGGTCTCTTCCCCCGGCTGCATCGGTCGTAGACGGCGAGCCTAACCCCGTCCACAGGCTGTGGACGGGGCCGGTCGAAGGTTGTGGACCACCTGTGACGAGCCGGGTCCCGCCCCTCGTCGGGAGGGCGGGACCCGGCTCGGGACCGGGCCCGGGGGGCGTCCGTGCGGGGTCAGCCGAGGGCGCGGCCCAGGAAGTACACCGCCGGGCCCGCGGCGGCCAGCGGCAACGCGACGCCCGCCGTCATGTGCACGAACCGCGACGGGTAGTCGTAGCTGGCGGCCCGGTGCCCGACCAGTGCGCAGGCGCCGGCGGCGAGGCCGAGCAGCGCACCGTCCGAGCCCAGGTCGGTCAGCCCGCCGGCCAGGAACCCGCCGCCGGCCGCGGCCACCAGCGCCACCAGGACCGACACCACCGTGGGGAGCGGCAGGGCCCGGGCGAGCACGGCCGCGGCGACGGCGAGCGCCCCGACGACCACCGCGTCCGGTTCGGCGCCGAGGTGCCCGGCCGCCACCACCGCGAGCGCCGCCGACACCACCTGGGCCAGCAACCCGTACAGCCGTTCGTCCGGGCTGGCGTGGCTGCGCAGGGTCAGGACGATGGACAGCAGCACCCAGACGCCGAGGGTGCCGAGCACCGCGGCGGGCGTGTCCTCCCGGCCCGCGACGAGCAGCGCCACGTCGGCGACGAGACCGCCCAGGAACGCCAGGGCGATGCCCTGCCGGGCGGGCCACATGCCGTTGAGCCGGAACCAGCCGGCCGCCGTCACCGCCTGGAGCAGCGCCACCGGAAGGAACAGGGCGTACTGGTGCAGGGCCCCGGTGCCGGCGATCAGCAGCGCGAGGACCGCGGTCAGTGCGGCGGGCTGGAGCCCCGGCTCCAGGATCTGCGGCCGACCCTCCGCCCGGGCCCGGTCCGCGGCGGTCGCGTACTGCGGCTCCGCGGCGGGCGCCGCGTCGGAGCCGGTGCCGGTGCTCCCGGTCGTGGTGCTCCCCGCGTCGGTCTGCTGGGGGGCGCCCGGGTCGGTGGCCTGCGGTGTGGTGCGGGTGCCCCGGCCGTACGTCTGCGGGGGGCCGTACGCCGGACCCGGCGCGGCCGGCGCGACGGGGGCGACCGGTGCGTACGGGGCGGGCTGCTGCTCCTGCGCGGGTACGGGGGGCTGGAGCTGGGTCTCCCAGGTGGGCGCCTGCCACTGCTGGGTCTGCGGCCCCTCGTCGTACGGCTGCTCCGCGAAACCGGGGTGACCCGTGTGACCCGGGTACTGGTCGGGGTACTGGTTGGCCGCCGGCGGGAACGCACCGGGCGCCTGCCCCTGCTGCTGTCCGTACTGCTGCTGTCCGTACGGGGCGTGCCCGTACGACGCGCCGCCCTGCGGGTGCGACGGGTGCGGCTGATAGGGCTGATGGGCCATGGAGTCGTGGTCTGACTGGTCAGGCATCGTGCGGGGTCACCCTCCTGCGAACGGCGGGAGCACCTCGACCGTGCCGCCCTCGGCCAGCCGTACCGTCTCGTGCCCCCGGGTGCCGACGGGCTCGCCGTCGACCAGGAACGAGCTGCGGTCCAGCACGCGTACCAGTTCCCCGGGGTGGCGCTGTCGCGCACCGGCCAGTGCCTCGGCCAGGTTCCCGGCGTCGAACGGTTCCTCCGCCACCCCCGCGGCGGCCTTCGCCGCGGCCCAGTAGCGGATCTTCCCCCTCGCCATGCGTCGCCCCTCCGGAGTCCTCTGGTACGGCTCCCATCATGCCGTGCCCCGGGTGTCCGTCGTGCCCGTGCGGCAAGGCGGAGGGACGGTTCCGTGAGCGGCGGCACACTCCGGGCGACACGTTGACCCTGCCTACGGGGGAGGCATGTGGGTTATTCTGCTGGCAGAGGACTCGGGCGAAGTGGCCCCCGGGTCCTTTTGTGCTTTCCGGCGCGTTGTATACGACTCTGGAGTCGTGACGGGACAGAGTGCGCAGCAACATGAGCAGGACGAGCAAGAGCAGCAAGAGCAGTACGAAGCAGTGCCGTAAACGTCCTCGCAGGGACCGAGGAGGAACCGACGTTATGGGCGAGCGAACCGTGCACGCAGGCAGGACGACCCGGGCGGGTGGAGTGCGATGAGCTCCCTCCTGCTCCTGACCAATGCCCTCCAGCCCTCGGCGGAGGTGCTGCCCGCGCTCGGACTGCTCCTCCACAACGTCCGGGTGGCGCCCGCCGAGGGCCCCGCCCTGGTCGACACCCCCGGGGCGGACGTGATCCTCGTGGACGGGCGGCGGGACCTGCCGCAGGTGCGCAGCCTGTGTCAGCTGTTGCGCTCCACGGGACCCGGGTGTCCGCTGATCCTCGTGGTGACGGAGGGCGGGCTCGCGGCGGTGACCGCGGACTGGGGGGTGGACGACGTCCTCCTCGACACCGCGGGGCCCGCCGAGGTCGAGGCGCGGTTGCGGCTCGCGACGGGTCGCCAGCAGATCGGGACCGACGACTCCCCGATGGAGATCCGGGGCGGTGACCTGTCGGTGGACGAGGCGACGTACAGCGCCAAGCTGAAGGGGCGCGTACTGGACCTCACCTTCAAGGAGTTCGAGCTGATCAAGTACCTCGCGCAGCACCCCGGGCGGGTGTTCACGCGGGCGCAGCTGCTCCAGGAGGTGTGGGGCTACGACTACTTCGGGGGCACCCGGACCGTGGACGTCCACGTGCGGCGGCTGCGCGCGAAGCTGGGCCCGGAGAACGAGTCCCTGATCGGGACCGTCCGCAATGTCGGGTACCGGTTCGTCATCCCCGAGAAGCCCGACAAACACGACAAGCAAGACAAGCGGGACAAGCAGAACGAGCGAGAGGGTGCCGACCGGCGCGACGGGCGCGACCGGGCCGGCGAATCTGCGGGTTCGTCGCGGTCCCCCGCCGCCGCGCCCGTTCCGGGTGGGGTGCCGCACCGGCTGCGGGGGTGACCGGGCGGGGTTCGGGACGGTCGGCGCCGGACGTACGGTGGTCGTCGCGGGACCTGCGGTGGTCGGTGCCGGACCGGCATGGTCACCGTGGGATCGCCCTCGGGTCACCGGAAGATCCCAGAGAACGGACGACCCGCTCATTTCGGGGTCTCTCCGCGTAGACTTCGCGCGTGGCCAAGGTGACTCGGGACGATGTGGCGCGGCTGGCGGGTACCTCGACCGCGGTCGTCAGCTATGTGATCAACAACGGACCCCGGCCGGTCGCCCCGGCCACCCGGGAACGCGTGCTGGCCGCGATCAAGGAGCTCGGGTACCGTCCGGACCGCGTCGCCCAGGCGATGGCCTCCCGGCGCACGGACCTCATAGGCATGATCGTCCCGGATGCCCGGCAGCCGTTCTTCGCGGAGATGACGCACGCGGTGGAACAGGCGGCGGCCGAGCGCGGCAAGATGGTGCTCGTCGGCAACTCCGACTACCTCGACGAACGCGAAGTGCACTACCTGCGCGCGTTCCTGGGCATGCGGGTCTCCGGTCTGATCCTGGTGAGCCAGGGCCCCAGCGAGACCGCCGCGGCCGAGATCGACGCCTGGGACGCCCGGGTGGTGCTGCTGCACCGCAGGCCCGAGGCGATCGAGGACGTGGCCGTGGTCATCGACGACGTGGGCGGCGCCCAACTCGTCACCCGACATCTGCTGGAGCACGGGTACCCGTACGTCGCCTGCCTGGGCGGCATCGAGGAGACCCCGACCGTGGGCGACCCGGTCACCGACCACGTCGAGGGCTGGCGCCGCGCGATGGCGGAGGCGGGCCGCTCGATCGAGGGACGTCTGTTCCAGGCCCCGTACAACCGGTACGACGCGTACCAGGTCGCGTTGGAACTGCTCGCCGGACCTCGTAGGCCGCCGGCGATCGTCTGTGCGACCGACGACCAGGCCATCGGGGTGCTGCGGGCCGCCCGGGAACTGCGGATCGACGTTCCCGGGGAGCTGGCCGTCGCGGGTTTCGACGACGTGAAGGAGGCCGCGTTGACCGATCCGCCGCTGACGACCGTCTCCTCCGACCGGCCCGCGATGGCCCGCGCGGCCCTCGACCTCGTCCTCGACGACAGCCTGCGGGTGCCCGGTTCCAGGCGGGAACGGCTCAACCTGTTCCCGTCCCGCCTGGTCATCCGCCGGTCCTGCGGCTGTCACTGATACCCGGTCGACGCCGCCGCGGGCGCTCTCCCCGCAGCTCTGCCTACGCCTCCGAGCGGTACATCAGGTCCGTCTCGTGGGTGACGAAGCCGAGGCGTTCGTACACCCTCACCGCGGCGGTGTTGTCGGCGTCGACGTAGAGCATCGCGGTCGGTGCGCCCGTCGCGGCGAGGTGGCGCAGCCCGATCGTGGTGAGCGCCTTGCCGAGTCCGCCGCCCTGGACGCCGGGACGCACCCCCAGCACGTACACCTCGCCGAGTCCCTCCTCGGCGTGCACCTTCGTCCAGTGGAAGCCGACGAGTTCGCCGTCCCGCTCGGCGAGGAAGAACCCGGACGGGTCGAACCAGGGCTGTGACGTGCGGGCGTCCAGGTCGCGCTGGGTGAGCGAGCCCTGTTCCGGGTGGTGGGCGAAGGCCGCGGCGTTCAGCGCCAGCCAGTCGGCGTCGTCCCGGCCCACCACGAAGGTCCGTACGGTGACGCCCTCGGGCAGGACCGGGTCCGGGAGGTCCAGGGCGGTCAACGGGCGTCGCATCTGGCGCAGTTCGCGGAACAAGGTCAGGCCGAGCACCTGGGCGAGGTGGCGCGCGGCGGAGTGGCCGCCGTGCGCCCAGACCCGTAGCCGCTTGCCGGTTGCGGCCAGCAGGGCGGTGCCGAGGGCGCGGCCGTGGCCCCGGCCCCGGAGCGCGGGCCGGACGACCAGTTCGGCCGCGGGGGCCTCCACCGGGTCGGTGTCCTCCAACTGTGCGTAACCGGCGAGTTCGTCGCCGACGAGCAGCAGCAGGTGGCGCACGCCCTCGCGGGTCCCGCCGCTCAGCTGGAGCCGGCCCTGCTCGGACACGGCGGGTTGGCCGTCCTCCCGGGCCGCCTCCTCGATCAGCTCCAGCACGGCGTCCGCCTGGTCGGCCGTGAGCGCCGTCAACGTTTCGATCCGCCGCAGCGGTCCGCCCGCAGGCACAGTCTCGCTCGTCATGCCCCCGAGCCTACGTCCCGGGCCGACGCTTGCCGGGGTGGTGGTGCGGTGGCGCGGTGGCCCGCGGGTTCCGCCCCCGCAACCACTCCGTAATCCTTACCCCCTGTTGCGCTACGCGCGTTGACTCTAGGCTTCCGACGATTGCCACCGACGACCGCACCCACCCAGGGGGCCCCGTGCGAATCCATTCGACCCCGTCCAGACGGAACTTCCGCGTCCTCGCCGCCGTGGCCGCCGCCGCCACGGTCGGCGCGCTCACCGCAGCCCTTCCCGCCTCCGCCGATTCCGGTCGGGGCGACCGTGACGAGCACCGTGGTCACGGCCACGGTTCGTCCCGCACGGTGGACGTCCAGCTGCTGTCCTTCAACGACCTGCACGGCCACCTGGAGCCGCCCTCGGGCTCCTCGGGCAACGTGACGGAGCGTCAGCCCGACGGGACGACGAAGCAGATAGCGGCCGGTGGCGTCGAGTACCTGGCCAGCTCCCTGCGGGACGCCCGCAAGGGCGAGCGGTACTCGGTGACCACCGCGGCGGGCGACCTGATCGGCGGCAGCCCCATGCTGTCCGGTCTGTTCCACGACGAGCCCACCATCGAGGCCCTGAACGAACTGGACCTGGACGTCGCGGGCGTCGGCAACCACGAGTTCGACGAGGGCATCAAGGAACTCCAGCGCATCCAGCGCGGCGGCTGTCACCCCACGGCCGGCTGTTACGAGCCGGGCCGGAAGTTCGAGGGGGCCGACTTCCCGTACCTCGCGGCCAACGTGACCAACGAGAAGTCGGGCCGCCCGGTGCTCGCCCCCTACTGGGTGTGGAAGGAGAAGGGCGTCAAGGTCGGGTTCATCGGGATCACCCTGGAGGGGACGCCGGACATCGTCTCGGCGGACGGCATCAAGGGCCTCAAGTTCCACGACGAGGTCGAGACGGTCAACAAGTACGCGAAGGTGCTGGAGCGCCAGGGCGTGAAGTCGATCGTCGCCGTGATCCACGAGGGCGGCTACCCGGCTTCGACCTCGTACAACTACGACTGTGACTCGCCGGGTGCGGGCGACGGCATCTCCGGTCCGATCGTGGACATCGCCAAGGGCATCTCGCCGCAGGTGGACGCGCTGGTGACCGGGCACACGCACCAGCCGTACGCGTGCACGATCCCGGACCCGTCGGGCAAGCCCCGCACGGTGACGTCCGCGGCGTCGTTCGGCCGTCTGTACACGGAGACCACGCTCACGTACGACCGGCGGACCAAGGACATCGTCCGCACCAGCGTGAAGTCCGCGAACCACGTGGTCCGGCGCGACCAGCCGAAGGCCGCGGACATGACCGAGCTGATCGGCCGCTGGAACAAGCTGGCCGCTCCGGTGGCCAACCGTCCGGTCGGCTACATCTCCGGTGACGTCCCGGGTCGCGGCGCCACGACGCCCGAGACCCCGCTGGGCGATCTGATCGCCGATGCGCAGCTCGCGCACGCCAAGTCGCTGGACCCCAAGGCTTCGCTGGCCCTGATGAACCCGGGCGGCATCCGCGGGGACCTGGTGCACCGGGCGAGCGGGGCCGAGGGCGACGGTGTGGTCACCTTCGGCGAGAGCTTCACCGTGCAGCCGTTCGGCAACACGGTGAACCTGGTGGACCTGACCGGCGCCCAGCTGGTCACCGCCCTCCAGCAGCAGGTCACCGGCTCCAACACGGCCGCCCCGAAGATCCTCCAGGTCTCGGACGGCTTCACGTACACGCTGGACCTGACCAAGTCCGGTGCGGACCGCGTCGTGGTCGACTCGATCCGGCTGAACGGTGCGCCGCTGGACCCGAACGCCACGTACCGGGTCGCCCTGAACAACTTCCTCACCGGTGGCGGTGACGGGTTCGCCGAGCTGGGCAAGGGCAAGAACCCGCTCGTCGGCGGGGACGACCTCAAGGCCCTCAACGACTACCTCGGCGCGCGTTCGTCGGCCGGGTCCCCGTTGGCCCCGCCGAAGGCGGACCGCATCAACGTCGTCCGCTAGCCCCTAGTTCCTAGCCCCGCCCCACCTGCCTCACCTGCCCGAAGGGGCCGTACGGAACCCGCGTCCCGTACGGCCCCTTCGGTGCGTCTCGGTGGCTCCGGTCAGGCGGGTTCCGGGGGGTCGTCCGGGGGTTGCGGGGGTGGGGTGGGGGCGCCTGGGAGGCGTACCGAGACGAGGGTGCCGCCACCGTCCGCGGCCTGGAGACGAACCGTTCCGCCGGACTGTTCGACCGTGCGCGCCACGATCGAGAGGCCGAGGCCCGAGCCGGGTAGGGAACGGGCGGACGGGGAACGCCAGAAGCGGTCGAAGACGTGGGGGAGGTCATCGGGGGAGATGCCGGGCCCGTGGTCCCGCACCGACAGCTCGCCCTCCCGGAGGGTCACCGTGACCTCGCCGCCGGCCGGGCTGAACTTGATCGCGTTGTCAAGGATGTTGATGACGGCGCGTTCCAACGCGGCCGGTTCCCCGCGCACGTACCAGGGGGTGAGGTCCGCGGTGATGGTCAGCTCCGGGCCGCGCAATCGGGCGCGGCGCAGTGCCAGGTCGGCGAGGTCGTGCAGGGCGAGCACCTGGACGCGGCGGGTGCCGTCGGGGCGGGAGAGTTCCTGGAGGTCGCCGATGAGGGAGGCGAGTTCCGTCATCTGGGCCTTGACCGAGGCGAGCAGCGCGGTGCGGTCGTCGGGGGGCAGGGCACGGCCGGTCTCCTCGCTGCGGGCGAGCAGTTCGATGTTGGTCCGCAGCGAGGTGAGCGGGGTGCGCAGTTCGTGGCCCGCGTCGGCGATCAGTTGCTGTTGGAGTTCCCGGGACGAGGCGAGGGCCTCCGTCATCGCGTTGAAGGAGCGGGACAGCCGGGCGATCTCGTCGTCCCCCTCGGTCGGGATGCGCACGGTCAGGTCCTGGGTGCGGGCCACGTGTTCGACGGTCCGGGTGAGTTGGTCGACGGGGCGCAGTCCGGTCCGGGCCACCAGGGCACCGGACATGCCGGCGACGACGACGCCGAGGCCCGCGGCCAGCACCAGGACGAGGGTGAGGTCGGAGAGGGTGTCGTCGATCTCGTCGAACGGGCGGGCGATCGACAGGGCGTAGGGCGCGCCGCTGATCTGGTACGTCAGGACGCGGTACTCCCGGCCGCTCGCGTCCTTGGTGTCGTGGTAGGCGTCGATGAGGGTGCCCCCGGCGACCGCCCTGTCGCTCGCGGAGACGGTGAGGGGTTCGCCGCCGAGGATCAGGCAGGTGGTTCCGTCGGGCGCGACGGTCTGGAGGGTCATCCCGTACCAGGTGGTCTCCTGGTTGGGGGTGCGCGGTGCGCACTGGATCGTCGGGGGCTGGGTCTCCATGAGGATCCGGACGTCCCGGTCGTTCGGCCGGTTGGTGCTGAGCGACTTGTCGAGCGAGTCGACGAGTGCGCCGCGGACCACGAGCCAGCTGGTGGTGGCGATGGCGGCGACCGCGAGCGCCACCGTGGCGGCGACGAGCAGGGCGAGGCGGGAGCGCAGCGGCAGGGCGCGGAGTCGGCGCAGTGCGCCCCGGCTCACGGGCCGTGCGCCGGGGTCCGGGTTCCGTGGGTCCGAGGTCCCGGGAGCCGAGGTCCCGGGGTCCGGTCCTCCCGCCGCGGTGGGAGCGCCGCTCACGGGGCCCCGTCCGTGCTGCCCGGCCGCAGTACGTACCCGACGCCCCGCACGGTGTGCACGAGCCGGGGTTCGCCGCCCGCTTCCGTCTTGCGGCGCAGGTACATCACGTACACGTCCAGGGAGTTGGAGGTGGGCTCGAAGTCGAAGCCCCACACGGACTTGAGGATCTGCTCACGGGTGAGGACCTGGCGGGGGTGGGCGAGGAACATCTCCAGCAGGGTGAACTCGGTGCGGGTCAGTTCCACCGGTCGCCGGCCCCGGTGGACCTCACGGGTCGCCAGGTCCATGCGCAGGTCGCCGAAGGAGAGGACGTCTCCCTCCGGGGCCCGTCCGGCGGCGGTGGTGTAGGTGCTGCGGCGCAGCAGGGCCCGGATGCGGGCGAAGAGTTCGTCGAGTTCGAACGGTTTGACGAGGTAGTCGTCGGCGCCCGCGTCGAGTCCGGTGACGCGGTCGCCGACGGTGTCGCGTGCGGTCAGCATCAGGATGGGCACCAGGCTGCCGCCCGCGCGCACCCGGCGGGCCGCGGTCAGACCGTCCATCCGGGGCATCTGGATGTCCAGGATGATCAGGTCGGGGCGGGTCGCCGCCACCTTCTCCAGGGCGTCGGCGCCGTCGACGGCGACCTCCGTCAGGTAGCCCTCGAAGGCGAGGCTGCGCTGAAGGGCCTCGCGCACGGCGGGCTCGTCGTCCACGATCAGGATGCGCTGCGGTTCGCCTTCGGGCGCGGAGTTCATCGGTACGGCTCCGGTGAGTGAGTGAGTGAGTGTGGGTGGGTCAGCGGGTGCGGGTGCGGGTGCGGGTGCGGGTGCGGGTGCGGGGCTTACGGGGTACCGGGGTTACGGGGGTTACGGGGGGTACGGTACGGGGCCGGTCAGCCGTCCGCTCCGGCTCGCAGGGCCGGCAGATCGGCCTTCACCGTGTTGACGGGGATGGCGAACCCCAGACCCACGCTGCCCGCGTCGCCGCCGCCCGCGCTGCTCGCGCTGTACATGGCCGAGTTGATGCCGATGATGTGCCCGTTCATGTCGATGAGGGCGCCGCCGGAGTTGCCGGGGTTGAGCGAGGCGTCGGTCTGGATGGCCTTGTACGTGGTGGTGGACGCGCCGGGGTCGCCGTTGAACTCGCGGCCACCGAACTCGAAGGGCCAGTCGCCGCCCGGCTGCCGCGGCTGGTCCTGGTTGTTGGCCACCGTGACGTCGCGGTTGAGGGCGGAGACGATGCCGCTGGTGACGGTGCCGGTGAGGCCCTCGGGCGAGCCGATCGCCACGACCTCCTGGCCGACCCGGACCCGGTCCGAGTCGCCGAGGGTGGCGGCCTTCAGCCCGGCGGCGTCCTTCAGCTTGATCAGTGCCAGGTCCTTCTTGCTGTCGGTGCCGACGAGCTCGGCGGCGTACTTCTTGCCGTCGCTGGTCGTCACCTGAATGGCGGTGGCGCCGGCGACCACGTGGTTGTTGGTGATGACCTCCCCGTCGGAGGTGATGATCACACCGGAGCCCGTGGACTGGCCGGCGGTGCCGGAGGCCTTGATCTCGACGGTGCTCGGGGTGACGGCCGCGGCGACGCCGGCGACGGTGCCGCGGCTGCTGGAGGCCACCGGGCTCGCGGCGACCGCGGAGCTGGTCGTCTGGTGGGTGGTGAGCTCCTGGATGCCGTACGCGGTGCCGCCGCCCACGGCCGCGGCGACGATCGCCACGGTGGCGAGCAGGGCGAACGGCCGTCGCGCCCGGCGCCGGCGCGGGCCCGCCGTCGGGGTGGGCGCCGGGGCGCCCTCGGGGACCGGGCTGGTGCCCCAGGCGACCGCGGGCGTCTCGGCGGCTGCCCGGGACCCCTCGCCGTCGGGCGGCTCGGGCGGTGGCGGCGGGTAGGCCCCGTACGACGGCTGCTGAGCCCCGTGCTGCTGGCGTCCGTGCTGCCGGGGTCCGGGGTCGGTGCTCCACGAGGGGTGCGTGGGGTGTGCGGGCGGGACCGGGTGCGTCCGGGGCGCCGTGGCGTCCGGGGTTCCGCCGGTCGGGGCGCCGTGCTGCTGGTCGTGGTCGCGTTCGGGGGAACCGCCGTCGCGGCGGGAGCTTTCGGTCATGTCCATGAGCGTGTCGGGGGTGGATGAGAGTGATCTGAGGACGAGCTGAGAAGCCCGACAGAACCGCGTATGCCCGATATAAGGAAGCAGGGTGCTCGGCTTCCCTGGTGGCTCCCGAGGTGGGGGTGTTCGGGATCGGTGCAGGTCAGGGGTGTGATTCCGGGTTCGACTTGACGATCACCGGGGACTTGCACCACCCTTTCACTACTCAATTAGTGAAAGGGTGGTTGTTCGAGTGGTCGAGTACCGGATCGACCGGCGCAGCGGCGTCGCCACCTACGTCCAGATCGTCCAGCAGACCAAGCAGGCGCTGCGGCTCGGTCTGCTGGAACCGGGTGACCGGCTGCCCACCGCCCGCGAGGTCGTGGAAGCCACCGCCATCAACCCGAACACCGTCCTGAAGGCGTACCGGGAGCTGGAACGGGAGGGCCTGGTCGAGGCCCGCCGCGGACTCGGCACCTTCGTGCGACGTCGGCTCGGTGCCGGGGCCGCCGACTCGCCGCTGAGGGCCGAGCTGTCCGCCTGGGCCGCTCGGGCCCGTGCCGCGGGGCTCGACCGGGACGACGCGTCCGCGCTGCTCGCCTCGGTCCTGGACGAGCACTTCACCGCCGCCGACGGAACACCGCCGGCACCACACCTGACCGGACCGTCCGAGGGCGGACGGACTCACGAGGGGGACACCGCATGACCGAGACCGCCATCGAGGCGGCCGACCTCGGCAAACGCTATGGCGGGCGCCGCGCACGGGGGACCGGCGGCAAGGACGGCTGGGCCCTGCGGGGCTGCGATTTCCGGCTGCCCGCGGGCCGGGTCTGCGCCGTCGTCGGACCCAACGGCGCGGGCAAGTCCACACTGCTCGGCCTCGCCGCCGGGCTGGCCCACCCCAGCACGGGCACCCTGTCCGTCCTCGGCACCCGACCGGCCGCCGCCCGCGAGCGGATCGCCTACGTCGCCCAGGAGAAGCCGCTGTACCCGCAGCTCACCGTCGGCGAGACGCTGCGACTGGGCGCCGAGCTCAACCCGGGCCGCTGGGACGCCACCGTCGCCCGGCGGATCGTCGGGGACGGCGCGCTGCCCAAGGGCGCCCGGATCAAGGCGCTGTCCGGCGGTCAGCGCACCCGGGTCGCGCTGGCGCTCGCCCTCGCCAAGCGGCCCGAGCTGCTGCTGATGGACGAGCCGATGGCCGATCTCGACCCGCTCGCCCGCCACCAGCTCATGGGCACCCTCCTCGCGGAGGCCGCCGAGCACGGCACCACCGTCGTGATGTCCTCGCACATCCTCGGCGAGCTGGCCACCGCCTGTGACTTCCTGCTCCTCGTCAGCGAGGGCCGGGTCCGGCTCGGCGGCACCATCGACGACCTGATGGGCGCCCACGCCTTCGTCGTCGGGCGCGGCCCGGTCGAGGAGCTGGCCGTCCACACCGTCGTGGAGTCCCGGGCCACCGGACGGGGCACCACCGCCCTGATCCGCCCCACGGGCCCCGTCGAATTCGGCTGGGAGACCAGCGAGCCGACCCTGGAGGACGTCCTGCTCGCCCATCTGCGCTCACCCGGCGCCCCCACGTTGCTCACCCCCGGCGCCGACCCGGCCGTCAACCGTACGGGGGTGGCCGCGTGAGCGCCCCCGCCCCCGCCCCGGGCACCGGCACCGCCGCCCCGTCCGGGCCCGACGCGGTCACCCCGCCGCCCACCGGTCCCCGCGGGCCGGACTCCGGAGGCTTCCGCGCCACCCTGCGCGCCACCCACCTGGTCCACCGGGGCGCGGTCCGGATCGCGGGCGTCGCCGTGCTCCTCGCCACCGCCGTCACCTTCGGCCTGTACCTGTGGACGCGGCTGGCGCCGGACCGGGATCGGTGCGACTTCCGCGACAGGGACATGCTCACCAAGGACGAGGACCTGAAGCGCCTGTCCGAGTGCTACGACTCCGACTTCGGCTATCAGAGCGCCTTGTCCTGGTACCGGCTGCTGGTCACGGAACTGGACCTGTGGGTGCTCGTCCCGGTGGTGCTCGTCGCGGTCTTCGTGGCGGGCCCGCTCATCGCACGGGAACTGGAGTCCGGGACCTTCCGGCTGGCCTGGACCCAGGCCGAGACCCCGCGCCGCTGGCTGACCGGCCGCCTGGTGCTGGGCTGTGCGGTGGTGATCGTCGCGGGCACGGTCTGCGTCGGGCTGATCCGCTTCGCACGGGCGACGTCCGTGGAGGAGGGCATGCTCTGGTCGAACGAGAGCGTCTTCCCCAGCCTGGGCCCGGTACTGGTGGCCTACCTGGTGCTGGCGGTCGCCCTCGGCGCGCTGGTCGGGCTGCTGGTGCGCCGGGTCATCCTGTCGATGGCCGCCGCCCTGCTCGGCACGGTGGGCGTCCTCGTCGGGCTGGCCCAGTTGCGGCCGTACCTGTGGCCGCACGAGACCTATGTGCGCAAGGGCGAGGGGGAAGGGGCGTTCCCTGCGGGGAATTCCTACCAGTTCGACTTCGGGCTGCTCACCCTCGACGGGGACCGGGTGCCGCACACCTGGCTGAACTGCCCCGGGAGGGAGAGCGTCGCATGCCTCCGGGGCCAGGGATACGCCGGCCGGTGGATCGACTACCACCCCGCCTCCCACTTCTGGCCGCTCCAGCTGGTGGAGACCGGCATCGTGCTGGCGCTCGCCGCGCTCGCCGTCTTCGTCTCGCTGCGGGTGCTGCGCAAGATCGCCCCCTAGAACCCCGAGGCCCTGAAGTCCGCTGCACGGGGGGACGGGCCGGGCACGCCACCGCGCGCGCCCGGCCCGTACCGGAGGGCCCTTGACCACGGCCCTCGACCACGCACCACGGCCACGGCCCCTGACCACGGCCACGGCCTTTCACCACGGCCCCTGACCAGGGCCCCGGCCCCCGGACGCCCGCACCACGGCGTCCGGGGGCCGCCTCGCGCTGCCCCGCACGTCATGTCCTCGTAACCACGCATTCAGACGGGGTTGCCACGCTTGGTGCATGCAGCCCGCCGCGCCCGCCCCCCGAGCCAACGGGACGCCCGCGCTCCCCCGCGCCCGCTCCGACGCGCCGCCCCGCCCGGTAAAGCGGAACAATGGGACCATGAGTCAGCCAGACGCCCAGGCCAAGGTCCAGCACGCGCAGCCCTCCGTGGGGTCGATCGCCGCGCACCGCCCGCACACCGTCTCCGCGGCGGTGTCCGATCTGGAACCCGACATCGACGCCGACCTCGACGCCTACGAGGACGACGACACCGAGGGCGCCCAACTCCCCCAGGGCCGGTTCCTGGACCGGGAGCGGAGCTGGCTCGCGTTCAACGAGCGGGTGCTCGAACTCGCCGAGGACCCGAACACCCCCCTCCTCGAACGGGCGAACTTCCTGGCCATCTTCGCCAGCAACCTGGACGAGTTCTTCATGGTCCGGGTCGCCGGACTGAAGCGCCGCATAGCCACCGGCGTGGCCACCCGCTCCGCGTCCGGCCTCCAGCCCCGCGAGGTGCTGGACATGATCTGGGCCCGCTCCCGGGAACTGATGGCCCGCCACGCCGCCTGCTTCCAGGAGGACGTGGCCCCGGCCCTCGCCGAGCACGACATCCACCTGGTGCGCTGGGCCGAGCTGACGGACAAGGAACAGGCCCGGCTGTTCACCCTGTTCCGGCACCAGATCTTCCCCGTGCTGACCCCGCTGGCCGTCGACCCCGCGCACCCCTTCCCGTACATCTCGGGCCTCTCGCTGAACCTCGCGGTCGTCGTCCGCAACCCGGTGAGCGGACACCGGCACTTCGCCCGGGTCAAGGTCCCCCCGCTGCTGTCCCGGTTCCTGGAGGCCTCGCCCTCGCGGTACGTACCGATCGAGGACGTCATCGCCGCGCACCTGGAGGAGCTGTTCCCGGGCATGGAGGTGCTGGAGCACCACATGTTCCGGCTCACCCGCAACGAGGACCTCGAAGTCGAGGAGGACGACGCCGAGAACCTGCTCCAGGCCCTGGAGAAGGAACTCATGCGCCGCCGCTTCGGACCCCCGGTGCGGCTGGAGGTCGAGGAGTCCATCGACCGGTACGTGCTCGACCTGCTGGTGCGCGAGCTGAAGATCAGCGAGGCCGAGGTCTACCCGCTGCCCGGCCCGCTCGACCTCACCGGCCTGTTCGGGATCTCCTCGCTGGACCGGCCCGAGCTGAAGTACCAGAAGTTCATCGCCGGCACCCACCGCGACCTCGCCGAGGTGGAGTCCGCGTCCGCGCCGGACATCTTCGCCGCGCTGCGCGAACGGGACGTGCTGCTGCACCACCCGTACGACAGCTTCTCCACCTCCGTGCAGGCGTTCCTCGAACAGGCCGCCGCCGACCCGGGCGTCCTCGCCATCAAGCAGACCCTGTACCGGACCTCCGGCGACTCCCCGATCGTCGACGCGCTGATAGACGCGGCCGAGTCCGGGAAACAGGTCCTCGTCCTGGTGGAGATCAAGGCCCGCTTCGACGAGCAGGCCAACATCAAGTGGGCCCGCAAGCTGGAGGAGTCCGGCTGCCACGTCGTCTACGGACTCGTCGGCCTCAAGACCCACTGCAAACTCTCCCTGGTGGTCCGCCAGGAGGGCGACACGCTGCGCCGCTACTCCCACGTCGGCACCGGCAACTACCACCCCAAGACGGCCCGCCTGTACGAGGACCTGGGGCTGCTCACCGCCGACTCCCAGGTCGGCGCCGACCTGTCCGACCTGTTCAACCGGCTGTCCGGCTACTCCCGCCGCGAGACGTACCGCAGGCTGCTCGTCGCCCCCAAGTCGCTGCGGGACGGGCTGATCTCGCGCATCAACAAGGAGGTCCAGCACCACCGCGCCGGCCGCCCCGCCTACGTCCGCATCAAGGCCAACTCCATGGTGGACGAGGCCCTGATCGACGCGTGCTACCGGGCGTCCCAGGCGGGGGTGCCGGTCGACGTGTGGGTCCGCGGCATCTGCGCCGTGCGACCCGGTGTTCCGGGCCTTTCGGAGAACATCCGGGTACGGTCCGTACTCGGCCGCTTCCTGGAGCACTCCCGGATCTTCGCCTTCGGCAACGGGGGCGAACCCGAAGTGTGGTTCGGCAGCGCCGACATGATGCACCGCAACCTCGACCGCCGCATCGAAGCGCTCGTCAGGGTCACCGACCCCGCCCACCGGGCCACCCTCAACCGGCTGCTGGAGACCGGGATGTCCGACTCCACCAGCTCGTGGCACCTGGGACCGGACGGCGAATGGACCCGACACGCGACCGATGCGGACGGCCAACCGCTGCGGAACGTACAGGAGATGCTCATTGACGCCCGGAGGCGCAGGCGTGGCACATCGAAACCTTGACCCCGTGGTCCACCCGACGGCGGGGGACGTCCTCGCGGCCTACCTCCAGGCCCGCGCCACGGACTTCCTCCGCTCGCTCAGGCTGCACCGCGAGTCCGGGTCCGGGGCGGGCGGCAACCCCGCCCCGGCCGAGGCGGCGGCGCGACTGCGCCGCTCCTCCCGCCGCATCAGCGGCACCCTGCACACCTTCCGCCCGCTGCTCGACCGCGAGTGGTCCGACGCGCTGCGCGCCGAACTGGCCTGGCTCTCGGGCACCCTGGCCGGCGAACACGCCCACGGCGACCGGCTGCAACGGCTGCTCGCCGCACTGGCCCGGCTCTCCGGCAAGGTGCCCGTACCGGGCCCGGCGCGCACCGCGCACCCGCCCGGCTGCACGGCGGCACCCACCGTAGGGGGAGCCGGGGCCACCGGGACGGCGGGCACCGCCACCGGCACCCGGACCGTCCGCACGGTGGCCCCGCCCGTCGCCGGCCCGCCGCTCCCCCCGGCCGCGGGGGCCCCGGGCAGCCTCACCCTCGGCGCCGCCAAGGCCGGCGCCCTCCTCGAACGCCAACTCACCCTGGCCCGCACCCGGGCCCACTCGGCGGCCCTCCAGGCCCTCGGTTCCGCCCGCTTCCACGCCGTCGCCGACAGCGTCGCCGTCCTCGCCAGCGAGGTCCCCCTCACCCCGGCCGCCGCGGCCCCCGCCGCCGCGCTCACCCCCCTCGCCACCGAAGCCGAGGCCCGGCTCCTCGACGCGACCGGCATGCTGCCCCTGCTCACGGCCGGGCACCCGTACAACGCGGAGGCGCTCGCCGCCGAGCCCTCGCCGCAGGCCCAGGACGCCCCCTGGCACCAGGTCCGCCTCCTGCTGCGACTGCACCGCTACGCCCACGAGGTGCTGGGCGCACCCGCCGGAGCCGAACCGGAACTCGCCCGGCTGCTGCGTGCGGGACGCGCCCTCGACCAGCACCGCGACGCGTCCGAGGCGGCGACGGCGGCGGCCACGGCGGCCCGCACCCCGCGCATCGCCCCGGCGACCGCGTACGCCCTCGGGGTGCTCCACGCCGACCAGCGCCACGAAGTGGAAGCGGCCCGCTACGCCTTCCAGCGGGCCTGGACCCGGGAGGTGACCACCGGATGAGCGACCACCCGACGCCCGGCACCGACCGCACGATCCACGCGGCCGGCTGCGTGCTGTGGCGACGCACACCGCACGGGGGCGACGGCATCGAACTGTGCCTCGTCCACCGGCCCCGCTACGACGACTACAGCCACCCCAAGGGCAAACTCAAACGCGGCGAGGACCCGCTGACCGGGGCGCTGCGCGAGGTCGCCGAGGAGACCGGGTACGCCTGCCTGCCCGGTACGGTGCTGCCCACGGTCCGCTACGAGGTGGGGGGACGGCCCAAACAGGTCTCCTACTGGGCGGCCGAAGCCACTCAGGGTCGCTTCGTCCCCAACGACGAGGTGGACCACCTGCTGTGGCTGGCCCCCGACGAGGCCCGCGCACGGCTCACCCACGCACACGACCGCATCCTGGTCGACGCGCTGCTCGCCGCCACCGCGCCCCACGCGTAGCTCCCGCGTCAACTCCAGTACCACCGCCACCGCCACCGCGACCCCGGGGCGTCCACACCTCCACCGGTGCGGGCGCCCCGCACTGGTGTCCGCCCGGTCACGCGCGCGGACCGCGTATCCGATTACGGAGCGTACGTCCCTCCGCAGTGGGATGAGCCGTGCGTAACCTCCGGAAGGGGGAGGGAGTTTCCAAACCGCCCGAAAAGCACTGGAGTTGAATATATGACCGAAGGAGCTGTTGGGCCGACGGACGGTTTGGAATGGTTCGGACGCGAGATCTCCGAAGCCTTGCTGCACAAGGGGGTGACACCGCAGTACCTCGCCGACGCGACGGGGTACGAAGTGCCGTACGTACTGAAGGTCAGCAGTGGAAAGGCGCTGCCCTCGACGGCGTTCGCCAAGGGCTGCGACCGCTACTTCGGCACCTCGGGCTGGTTCACCCGCCTGCTCAACCGGATCAACGAACGAGGGCATCCAGGATGGTTCGTGCCTTACCTCAAGCTCGAACGGGAGGCGGCCCGCATCGAGGACTACAGCAACATGTTCGTGATGGGCATGCTCCAGGTGCCCAGTTACGCCGAAGCCGCCTTCCGCGCCGCGCACCCCCGGGAGGACGACTTCCAGATCAAGGCGCGGGTCGAAGCGCGGATGCGCCGTCGCGAGGTCATGGACACCACGATGCCGCCGCTGCTGTGGATCATCCTGCACGAGTCCGTCCTGTGCACGGTCGTCGGCAGTCGGGCCGTCATGTCGAGCCAACTGCGCTATCTGCTCCGGGAGGCCGCGAGTCCCCATGTGACGCTCCAGGTGCTCCGGTTCACCGCCGGCGCCCCGGCCTCGTCCATGGCGTTCACGCTGCTGAAGCCCAACGAGGGGCCCACCGTCGTGTATTCGGAGGCACGGGACGTGGGCCACGTAAACGATTCCGCAGTGGCCGTCAGCAACGCCCGCACCGCCTACGAACGCCTCCGCGCCTCCGCCCTGTCGCCGGACCTCTCCCTGTCGTTCATCCGGGAGATCGCAGAGGAGCACGGTCGGTGAGCACCGCTCCCGGAACCGTTCCGGGACCGGCCTCCTGGCGCAAGAGCACGTACAGCGGTGGTGAGGGCGGGCAGTGCGTGCAGTGGGCGCCCGGACCCGTGGCCGGTACGGTCCGGGTCCGGGACGGCAAGGACCCGGACGGCCCGCACCTCGTCCTGACGGCGGCGGCGTTCGCGGGCCTGGTGGCGCTCGCCGTCCGGCACGGCACTGGTCACCCGGCCGGGTGAGGGACCGGGGGCTTGGCGGGCCCCTACGTCGAGCGCCCGCCGCGGCTGTGGGCGACCCGGAGCGTGTCGCTCAGCGCTTCCGCCAACCGGGCTACGGTGAAGCGGAGTTCCGGGACGGTGAGCTTGGGTTCGTCGAGCATCGCGTGGGCGTGCCCGAGCAGGTCCTCCGCCATCCTGAGTTGGGTGGCTTCCACTCCGTCTGCGAGTCGGGAGAGGTATCCGTCCTCGTCGGCGGTCGCGAGGTAGCAGGGTTTGCCCTCGGGTGACGACCAGGGGAGCAGCCGGGGCCCGGCGCCGGGGGAGTGCGTTCGGTCCCCGAACCGGTACCGGACGGCTCGCGGCACGGGCGCCGCCAGGGCCTCCACCTGTGACGGCTCCGCCTCCCACTCCCGGCCACCCCCGAGGGGCCGCAGCAACCACCGCCCGCCCACCTCCCCCATGAACGCGCCCAGCGCGTCCCGTTGGGTGTCGCGGACTAGGGCGCCGGGCTTCGGTGGATCGTCGCGGGTTGGCATCTGGTGTTTCTCCTTGAGTCACTTGCAGGATGGAAGGAACGCAGGTCGTGTCATGAGGAAAACGCCTTTACCGAGGGAACGCTGAGACTTGATGCGCCTGACCCATGCGCGTATTCGCAGGTGCATAAGGAGATCCGCATCCTACGAACGGATGCATATGGTGAGGAGCAGACGGTCATGAGCTGGTCGGAGAACAAGGCCCGCGAAGCCTCTGGGATCGGCGACTACGGGCGGGTCATAGAGCTGGCTCGCAAGGAGGCTCGGATGACCCAGCGGCAACTAGGTCACGCCTGCGGGCTGTCGCAGTCAGCGATCTCCCGGATGGAGAAGAGGGGAGTTGGTGCCTACAACATGACCACCCTTGCCAGAGCCGCTGGGCACCTGGGAATCTCTCCCGCGCTGGTTGGCCTCGCGGGCTCAGATGTGGCAACCGCATTGCCACCAATGCGGCCTGAATGGACGCCTGGACGCCGGTTCCTCGCGCAGAAGCCGGCCAACGCCGCGCGGTCATCCGTCAGCGGTCCATCGCCTCGCTTCTCTGGGGAAGTAGCCGACCAAGCGGACGCGTTGCGTCTCGCCACCAACGCATATCGACGTATGGACGCCACCGTCGAAGCTCGGCAGCTCTCTGACACCGTTCAAGGCCATATGCGGCTGGTGCAAACCGTGGCGGCCCGAGCCGTCGATCCTGTGAGTCGGGCCCAGCTCGCCGCGGTGGGGAGCGAAGCAGCCAGTCTTGCTGCATGGTTGAGCTGGGACATGGCAGACACCGGTTCGGCAAGGACCTGGTACGGGGCCGCGATCAAGGCTGCTCGGCGCTCTGGTGACCGGCTGTTGATGGCATACCAGCAGGGCAGTTTGGCCCAGTTCGAGGTTGAGGCCGGCAACGTGACCCAGGGCCTGAGGATGATCCGCAGCGCCCGAGGCCAACTCGGGGATGATCAGCCGGCCATCGCCACTGCATGGCTGGCGGCTCTCGAAGCCGTCGCCCATGCCACGGCTGGGAACGGGCATGCGGCGGATCGAGCTCTCCTCGACAGCGCGGATGGAGTGGAGAAGATGTCGGCAGAAGAGCCGCCGCCTTGGCCCTGGGTCTTCGCCTTCGATCAGCGCAAGGTGGCAGCTGCTCGGGTCGCTTGTGGCGCACGGTTGGCACGGCCTCAATGGGTCGCCACGTCACTCGATGACGCGAAGGCAGCCTTGTCTTCCCACCACCACAAACAGCGGGCGCTGCTCGGTTTGGACATGGCGGTTGGTCATCTGGCTTCCGGTCACATGGATATCGCATTTGACCTTGCCACCCGCGCTCTCGATACGGGCCTCCGACTGCGCTCCGGCCGTGTTGTCGAACGTGCTCGCACATTCCGCCGGAGCTACACATCGAAGACACCGCCGGCAATCGTTCAGGATTTCGACGCGAGACTCCACGACGCATACATGTAGGCGTCTGTAGGGGCTACCCGCATCACAAGGAGATGGGAGATCAATCATGAGACTGGGAATCACTGGCCACCGAGGTCTGTCGCAGGAGGTCGAAGTGCAGGTGCGGGGTCTCCTCGCCGAGGCGGTGGCTTCCTACAACGCGACTGAACTGGTGGTCGTGAGCTGCATCGCCGATGGCCCCGACACATGGTTTACCCTGGCCGTCCTCCAACACGGCGGGCAGCTGGAAGTCGTCCTGCCTGCCGAGGCGTACCGCGCGGACCTGCCCGACTGGCACCACGGCACCTACGATGACCTCCTCCGCCGAGCTACTGCCGTGCACCGCACGGGACTCGACGCGTCCGGTTCCCGTGCCCACATGGCGGGCAGCGAAATCCTGGTCGACCAGGTCGATCAACTGATCGCCGTCTGGGACGGGCAGCCCGCGCGCGGGTACGGAGGAAGCGCCGACGTCGTCGCGTACGCACGCGAGAAGGGCGTGCCCGTGACGGTGATCTGGCCGGCCGGCGCCACACGGGATTGACCGACCCCGGACATCCGCGAGGTGTTCTTGCCTTCGGCGGGAGTTCGAGGGAACGGCCGGGTGACCCGATTGTGTACTGGTCCGTGAGGGGTCGTCTCGGCGATCCTGGACGGGGTACGGAACTTCGTGAGCTACCGAGAGGTGGACACGGTGGACGTGGGGGACTTGGGGCGACGCCGGCTTCTCGGTGTGGGCATCGGCGCCCTGGCGCTCGCCCATCCGGGCTGGACGGATCTCGTGGCACGGGCGGACGCGATGCGAACGGGACGGGTCGCACGGGTGGGGCGGGGCGAAGTGCGCGTGGTGGAGGACGTCACCGTTGCGCTCTCCCGGCTGGACGACCGGTACGGCGGACGGGCGGTCCGGCCCGTCGCCGCCGCGTTCCTCAAGGGCCCCGCGACCGTGGCCCTCCGGGCGGACTCCACCGAGCCGGTCCGTGGCGCACTGACGACGGCCGTCGCGTTCTGCGCCTACTTGACCGGGTGGATGGCGATGGACGAAGGGCAGGACGCTCTCGCGCGGCGCCACTTCGACCAGGCGCTGGAGCTGGCGCGGAGCGTTGACGACCAGCGGTCGTACCGTCACATCTTGCGAGGCATGTCCGTGCACGCCGTGGACCTCGGTGAGGGGCGGACCGCGGTGGACCTGGCGGAGGCGTCCACCGCGCGACCGCCGCAGGCGGGGATGGTGGCGTTCATGGCCGGGCAGCAGGCCCACGCGCACGCGGTGGCCGGCGACCGGGCTGAAGCCTGGCGTTGTCTACGACGGGCGGAGCGGGCCATGGACCGGGCCCTGAGCGGGGCCAAGACGTTCGGGGGGTACAACCCGTCGACCCTCCAGTACCACGTGGCCCAAGTCCGCCACGCCCTCGGCGACACGACGGGCAGCGTCGCCTCGCTACGCGCGCACTTCCGTTTGCGGGATGCCTCCGACAGCGACCGGTCCGCTCTCCGTTTCGGCTCGATGCTCGCCGAACGACAGCTTCAGACGGGGCACCTGGAGGCAGCTTGCGCCTCCTGGGGAGCGGTGCTGGACGGGTTGCCGTCGATGCAGTCGGGACGGGTGGACCAGCACGTGGCACGGATTCCCGGTCTGCTCCGCCCGTACCTGGCCAGCCCGGTGGCACGGCAGCTGAACGAGCGGGTCCGCCAGCGGACACGGGGTGAGGGTCCGTGACGCTGCCTGGGTAGGGGGACCGGTGATCCGCCGTCACGTCCCGCTCGGCGCGCTCGCCGCCGGCACGGTCGGTTCCGGGCTCCGCTCCGGCAGTCGCCCGCGGAGGTGCTGGCCGGGCTCCTGGATGACTTCGCGGAACTCGGTATGCGGCTGTCCGAGCCGCAGACGGTCAAGGCCCGTACGGCACTGTGCCATGTGGCCGGTCGGATGGCGGGCATGGTGGCCATCGTGTTGCACGATTCGAGTGGAGGATCAGGTACAACGGACTTCCGCAGTGGGGCTACGGTCCGTACTCCGGCTACGGGTCAGTCCCGGGTCCCAGCAGGCCGGGGCGTCCGCGGTGAAGGAGCAGCGCAGTAGGATCCGCCGCGACAGCGTGGCGGAACCAAGCACTCCGCCGAAGCCCGCTCGCGCGCCCCCGTCACGTGGGCCGACGGCGCTTGCGACCCTGACGAAGGCAGTGAAGGTGACCACGCAGACCCACCGCGGCGACCCCGTCGACCGCGAACTCATCGAGGCCGCGGAGCACACCGCTCGCACCCGCTGCCAGGGCGACAACCACACCGTCGCGGCCGCGGCCCGCGCTCGGGACGGCCGGATCGTCACGGGAGTGAACGCGTACCACTTCACCGGAGGGCCCTGCGCCGAGCTGGTCGTCATCGGTGCGGCTGCCGCCCAGGGCGCGTACGAGCTGGAGACCATTGTTGCCGTGGGCGATCGCGGGCGGGGTGTCATTCCTCCGTGCGGCCGGTGCCGTCAGGTCCTGCTCGACTACTTCCCCGCCGTCAAGGTGATCGTCGGCGCCGGTGTCCGCGCCCGAGCCGTCCCGATCGCCGAGTTGCTGCCCGAGAGTTACGTTTGGGCCGATCACCGGCTCGACGCCGAGTAGGTTGCACCGGAGAGGGGAACGGTCAGTGATTTCGGCGCAGGTGTGGCGGGACGCGGGGACCGTCTGGGAGTACCACCAGATGCATCACGTCCCGAGGGCGTGTTCGGTCGCGATCGGGCTCGGTAGTCATGACCTGAGCGTGGCGACGACGGCGGCGGAGGCGTACGCGGCGGGTTTGGTGCCGTTGCTCGTGTTCAGCGGGGCCAACAGCCCGACCACGCGGGCCCGCTTCCCGGAGGGGGAGGCCGTTGCCTACCGGAAGCACGCGCTGGACCTCGGGGTGCCGTCCGGTGCGGTGCTGGTCGAGCCGCACGCCACGAACACCGGGCAGAACATCACGTACGCGCGGAAGCTCCTGGAGGCGGCGGGGGTCGACGTCTCGTCCGTCCTCCTGGTGTCCAAGCCGTACGAGCAGCGGCGGGCGTACGCGACCCTGCGCAGGCTGTGGCCCGGGGTCGAGGTGGTGTGCACCTCGGCGCCGATGGAGTTCCGGGCGTACGTGGACGCCATCGGGGACGGTCGGCTGGTGATCGACATGCTGGTCGGTGCGCTCCAGCGGCTCGTGGTCTACCCGCGGCAGGGGTTCATGATCGAGCAGGACGTGCCCGGGGACGTGGTCGCCGCGTACGAGCGACTGTGCGGCGCGGGCTTCACGAGCCGCCTGGTGGCCTAGCGGTCAGGTCATGCGAGGAGCAGGAGCAGGCTGATCGTCAGCATCACCGAGGCGGTGGCCCCGTGGATGCCGTAGGCGGCCGACTTGGGCCCGTTGCTGCGCAGCACGATCAGCGCGTCGCCGACGGGTATGACGGTCGCGGCGAGCAGGAACCAGCCGAGCAGGTGGGGTGTCGCTCCGAGCAGCAGGACGAAGACGAAGAGGCCGGCGGCGATGTCGCGCACGGCCTTGACGGACAGCCAGGCCCGGAAGGTCCGGTCCTCGGTCGGCGTGCCGGGGATGCCGAAGTCGACCGCGGCCTGCGGTGCCCATAAGGTGCGCGCGCCGATGAAGACGATGCCCGCGCCGATCAGTCCGGCGAGGACGTAGGCGACGTTGGTGAGCATGGGGTGCTTCCCCTTTCGTGTATCTAGCGCTGCTAGCGTTAGTAGCGACGATAGACCTAGCTTCGAAAGGATGTCTAGCGTTGCTAGGATGTCGGCATGTCCGCCATCAACGAGCGTCGTGAACGGGAACGCGCCCACCGGCACCAGCTGATCGTCACGGCCGCGCGTGAACTCGCTGAGGCCGAAGGCTGGGAGGCGGTGACCACGCGACGGCTGGCCGAGCGCGTCGAGTACAGCCAACCCGTGCTGTACAGCCACTTCGACGGCAAGGACGCCATCGTCAGCGCCGTCGCCCTCGACGGCTTCGGTGAACTCGCCGCCCAGCTGCGCCGCGCGCGGCAGGGCGCCCCGGAGAGTGCGCCGGAGTCGGGGCACGCCCTGCGTGCCGTCTGCCGCGCCTACTTGGAGTTCGCGTCCGGGCGGCCCGCCCTGTACCGGGCCATGTTCGTGCTGCCCACCGACCTGAAGTTCGCGAGCGCCGAGACGCCGCCCCCGCTACGGGCCGCCTTCGGCGAGTTCGTCAGCTGCTTCCGCGCGGACGAGGAGCGCCGCGAACTGTTCGCCGAAGTCACCTGGAGCGCCCTGCACGGCATGGCCGTCCTGTCGGACACCGGCCGCATCCCCCGGGGCGGGCAGGAGGAGCGGCTCGACTTCCTCGTCGCCCAGGTCGCCGGCGCCCGGGCGGGCTGAGTGCCGCCCACGGCGCGGTGGAAGGCGTTGGCCCGGCCGCCCACGACGTCGGTGAGCTTGCGACCTCGTTCATCGGCGTCGACGGCGAGCGCGGCCAGGTCGTTGACGGAGTCGTTCTGCCAGCTGCGCGGGGTGGCGGCGGCACGGACCGCGAAGGCGCCGTGCACCAGGTGTCGGAGCCGTTCGCGTTGACGAAGAAGAGGCGTCCCGACGGCCTTGATGCGGGCGGGCGTCCAGTGGGTGAGGGCCGCCTTGCGTTCGCCGGCGGTGTACTTGAGGACCGAGACGGGGGTGGCGGGGGCGGCCTGCGCGGACCCGGCCGTCACCGCGACCGGGGCGGCCAGGGCGAGTGCCGTGGCCGCGGTGGTGAGTGCCGCGGCCCGGGAGCGAGGGCGCCGGATCGCGGAGGGGGAGGTCATCTCGGTCATGCGGGCGCTGTGCGGTTGGGGCTGTCGTGGTCCTGTGACAGGGGTGTGCACGGGCGTGGACACGGGCTCGTGGTCCGCAGCCGTCCGCCGGCCAACTCAATACCCCCCTGGGGTAATTGACGGCGGTCGGGGTGCGGGCTAGCCTCGCTTCAGTGGATACCCCGCCGGGGTATTCGGGAAGGGGTAACGGTGATGAGCGAGACCGACTGGCACCTCAAGGGCGAGTGGTTCGACGTGTGCAGCTGCTCGATGCCCTGTCCTTGCACCTTCGCGCAGGCCCCGACGGACGGTGCCTGCCTGTTCACGCTGGTGTGGCAGATCCACGAGGGCCACTTCGGGAACGTCCGGCTGGACGGCCTGGGCGTCGTGGCGCTCGGCGAGTTCGTCGGGAACATGTGGGTGGGCGACCCGGACGCCACGATGGCCGCGATGTTCTACGTCGACGCCAAGGGGACGCCGGCGCAGCGCCACGCACTGGAGGAGGTCTTCCGCGGCAACGT
Source organism: Streptomyces sp. NPDC127068 (assembly GCF_042724695.1). Classification (NCBI taxonomy): domain Bacteria; kingdom Bacillati; phylum Actinomycetota; class Actinomycetes; order Kitasatosporales; family Streptomycetaceae; genus Streptomyces; species Streptomyces sp. NPDC127068. The sequence goes on from NZ_JBHXEN010000019.1 coordinate 57,679, forward strand.
CGGCGGCTGGCCGGGCACGTTCGGTGCGCTGATCAGCGAGGTGCGCGGCGTGGAGTACGCCCCGATCCGCTTCGACGCCGCGCCGGACCTCGCGTACTGGCGCGCCACCGTGTCCGACCGGGTGGACGTCGGCGCCGTCGCGCTCACCGGTCCCACCGCGGACCCCGGCCGCCGGGTGCAGCTGATCAACGCGCCCGGTGCGGAGGTCGGTCCCGGACAGGTCGCCACCTGGGGCGTGGTGAACGCGGACCGTGCGGAGGGCTTCGACTTCTCCCGCACCTACCGCGGAGGGTCCAGCAAGCACTTCCCGTTCGACTGGCGGCCCGACGCCTGACCGCGTCCCCGCCCCCTCGGCACGCCCGTCCGCGGTCCGCGGGCGGGCGACCGTGCGGTCAGTGCGGGCGGGCGGGTGGACCGCCGGGTCAAGCGGATGTTCGGTCTGGTCAAGCCGCACCTCGGCAACCGACATGCCCGTGCGCTGTACGAACGGGCCCGCGCGCAGACGCCGACCGCACTGCACGCCTGAGGCACCCACTACGGTGGATGCGCATGACCCACACCAAGACGGAGATCACCGCGGAACTGGTCCGGGACCTGCTGCGCGACCAGCACCCCGATCTGGCCGACCACCCCGTGGAACTCGGCGCGCGCGGCTGGGACAACCAACTGTGGCGGCTCGGCGACGAGCTCGTGGTCCGCTTGCCCTGGGCGACGCAGACCGCGGACGAGCTGCTGCTCAAGGAACACCGCTGGCTGCCCACGCTCGCCCCGCACCTCCCCCTGCCGGTTCCCGTTCCGCAGCGCCTCGGCGAGCCGTCCGAGCGGTTCCCGCGGAGCTGGATCGTCACCACCTGGGTGCCCGGTGAGCCCGCCGACCGCGCCCCCGCCACGCGCGCGGAAGCGGCCGACTCCCTGGCCGCCTTCCTGACGGCCCTGCACCGACCCGCACCCGACGGGGCGCCCACCGGCCGTGGCCGCGGCGGTCCGCTGTCCGACCACGTCGGGCACTTCGCCGACGGGCTCGCCTCGCTCACCGGTGCGGGGCTGATCCCCGACCCGGACGGCGTCCGTGCGGTCTGGGCGGACGCCCTCGCCGCGCCCGAGTGGGAGGGCCCGGCGCTGTGGCTCCACGGCGACCTGCATCCGGCGAACGTGCTCACCGCCGACGGCACCTTCTGCGGCGTGATCGACTTCGGTGACCTCTTCGCCGGCGACCCGGCCAATGACCTCTCCGCGCCCTGGCTGCTGTTGCCGGACGGCGCCGTCGACCGCTTCCACCGGGCCTACCGGCCGACCGTGGACGCCGCGACCCTGCGGCGCGCCCGCGGGTGGGCGGTGCTGCGCGCCTTCGTCTGCATCTCGGTCGGGGACGACGGCCTCCACGGCCGCCTCGGTGGCAAGGAGAGCTGGGGCCCGCCCGGTCAGGCCGCGCTGCGCCGCCTGATCGCTACGGCCGACCGCTGAGGGGGAACCACCTCTCGGCGCCCGCCCGCGATGACACGATGGCGCGATGGGCGAGCCCGATCCGAAGCCGTACTGGAACACCAACGTCGCGCGACACCCCGGCATCCTGCGCGCCGTGCCCGAGGGGTGCGGCGACGCGTTGGACGTGGGCTGCGGGGACGGGCTGTTGGCGCGCAAGCTCACCGGGCGGGCGCAGCGGGTCACCGGGATCGACAGCTCGCCGGAGATGATCGCCCGGGCCCGGGAGCACCCCGTCGGCCGTCCTCGACTCGACTTCGTCGAAGGGGACTTCCTCGCGGCCGAGCTGCCTGCGGCGGGTTACGACTTCATCTGCTCGGTGACGACCGTCCACCACATGGACTTCGACGACGCGCTTCTGCGGATGCGTGAACTGCTGCGCCCGGGCGGGGTGTTGGTGGTGGTCGGGTTGGCGCGGGAGACGAGCCCGGGGGAGTGGGCCGCGCTGATCGCGGCGGCCCCGGTCGTGCGGATCACCAAGGTGCTGCGTCGGGCGGGCGGTCCGGAGGGGGTGCCGGTCGCCGTTCCCGGGATGGGGTACGGGCAGGTGCGGGCCGGGGCCCGACGGCTGCTGCCCGGCGTGCGCTACCGCCGGCACGTGCTCCGCCGGTACTCGCTGACCTGGCGCAAGCCCGGGCCCTGAACCGGGATCGGTGGGGCCGCTCGACACCTGCTGCGACGCGCATTCGGGAGGGCTCGCCGCGTCGAGCCCTCTCGGGGCCGGAGGTGTCAGGAGAATGAGGGAGGGTGTGGGGACTTTTCGCTTTCCTGAATCTGGCCGATTCTCGGAGCGTGAATGTTCGGTCGACCGAGAATCCTTCTGCTGAAGGTACATGTCTGGTCCATGTAAGCATTGGCCGATAAGGCTGTTCCGATGGGCAGGAGGCGCTCGTTACGGTAGGGGCACCTGATCCGCAATAGAGGAGAGAAACGTGAAGCTGCCCTTACGTCGACCTCTCGGGGTCGCTGTCGCCGCGATGGCCGCCTTGGCCGCCTTGGCCGCCTTCGCCGTACCCGCCGCTGCCAGCAGCAGTATCGCCCCGCCCATCCACGGCGTGCCCTGCAACCGGACCGATTATCTGGAGATCCACAACAACAACGGTCAGAGCGTTCTCTGTTTCGCCGACCGCGGATTCGTGGGTGTGGCCATTTATGGCGTCAACTGGATCGAGTCGGGCAACAATAGGGTGAACATCCAGTTCCAGCGGAATCTCAGCAGTCCGGGGCTGGAAAGCGTCACCATAGAAAAGTGGAGTTCGTGGAATCCTGGCCACATCCACAAGGTGACTCGGATCGAGATTTTCTGACCGGGCTGAGCGTCCAGTCCCGCGGCGGCGCCAGCGCCGGCAGTTCGCCGACGAAGTCGCACCGCCGCTGAACGGACGGTCCGCACGGATGCGTGTGCTCGGCAGGTGTTCGGGGGACGGTCGCGGTGGCCGTCCCCCGAACGGAGTGCGTGGGATTGGTGGGGCCGACGAGTACGGCCGCCCGGGTGACCACGGCATGGAGCCGAGCGTGGCCCCGGCGCTCACCCCAGCGGAGTCACGTCCTGGGGCGCGGCCGGCCACTCGTGGCCGGTGTCCGGGCAGCGCAACGTCCACTGGCGGTCGGTCCCGGTGAGGAACTCGCCCGGCAGATGGCGTCCGGCGTCGAAGAGGAGGGCGCCGCGCCGGGGCGGGGCGAGGGCGGTGCCGTTCGCCGCCTCGTGGAGGCCGTGGCGGCGGGCCCGGGCGGCGACCGTGCGTCGTCGAAAGGTCATCGGAAGTCCTCGGAGTCCTCGGGGGTGCTCAGGGCGAGGCGGGCGCGGGGGCGTGGTGACGACGACCGTAGAGGGGTGACCTTCGGTAAGGCTACCGGTGCGGTGGGTGACCGCGGGCGGAAACGGTGCGGCGGTGCGCGGTCGTACCCCCGTAGGGTCACCCGGGTGCACCGCGGCGCCGACTTCCGTCGCGCCCCCCCGTTCGCGTCCGCATCCGACGCCCGCACCCGAGGACGACGTACATGCTGCTCACCGCCGACACGGACGCCGACCTGGAGGTCTTCCTCACGGAGGTGGGACGGCACCTCGCGGGGATCGGCGCGCAGGTGTCCATCGACCTGTACGTGGACGAGGAGATCGCCGACCCCGGTGCGCGCCGCCTGTACGAGGAGCTGCGCCGCACCGTACGGGAGGAACGGGAGCGGGCGGGTGGCCGCGAGTGGCGGCGGGAGTCGTACACGGGGGTGCCGTTGGACCTGGGCAGCGGGGACGGGCTGACCGCCTTCGTGCGGCTGGCGCACCGCACGATCGGTTCCGAGGCCGTCCTCGCCGACCGGATCGTCTTCTCCGCCGTCGAGAACGAGCGGATCGTCTGGCTCCCGCTGCCCGGCGCGGACGTCGACCGGCTGGTGGCGCGGGCCCGGGAGGCGGGTGCGCTGAGCCTCGCCCCGGTCCCGCCGAAGCCCTGAAGCGACCGGCCGGCAGGGCGCCGAAGTCGTCGTCCCCTCGCGGACGGAGCCGGCGTGCGGAGGTACGGGCCAGCGCGCGCGGTCGGTTCCGCGCCCTGCGCGGGCCCCCGTGCGTCAGGTGGTTCACCCGAACGGCAGGCGCCGTTTGCGCGCGCCCGCGTGAACATCGGCCGAGGAACACCCACTGCACGGATGCGCGGGTTCCGCACCCCTCGTGCGGGCGGCCGGGCGGTAGCCCGGGAACACCCCCTCCCGGCGTGCCGCGGCTCCCGCCGGTGACCGGTTCGCGTCCTCGCCGTGAGCGTTCCGTGACCGCACCACACCGACCGCACGGGTTCACCGGCCGTTCACCTGCGGCCGTAGGCCACTTCACCTGTTCTGCCTAATTTCGGCCTTACCGGGTGCGAGCCGGGGCCGACACGGTCCCACGGTCCGCGCCGGGTGAACGCACGACTCGGACACCCTCCGGGCCCACCCCGTGACGGGGGAGGTCCGACCGACACACGCACGCCGCCGCGCAGCACGCCGGGGCGGCTCCTGGAAGGAACTCCCGAACAGTGAAGCTTCAGCGCAAGAACCGGCTGCGCGCCCTCTCCCTCGGTGCGGTCGCCGTCTCCGGCGCACTGGCCCTCACGGCGTGCGGCTCCGACGACACGGGCGGCGGGTCCAACGGTGCCAGCGGCGGGACGCAGAGCGCCGCCGCGGGTTCCATCAAGTGCGACGACGCCCGGGGCGAGATCCTCGCGGCCGGCTCCTCCGCGCAGAAGAACGCGGTGGACGCCTGGGTGAAGAACTACCAGGCGGCCTGCAAGGACGTCCGGATCAACTACAACCCCAAGGGTTCCGGCGCCGGCATCACCAACTTCCTCCAGGGCCAGACCGCGTTCGCGGGCTCCGACTCCGCCCTCAAGCCGGAGGAGATCGCCGAGTCCGCCAAGGTCTGCAAGGACAGCCAGGCGATCGACCTGCCGATGGTCGGCGGCCCGATCGCGGTCGGCTTCAACGTCCCCGGTGTGGACGAGCTGGTCCTGGACGCCCCGACCCTCGCCAAGATCTTCGACGACAAGATCAAGACCTGGGACGACGAGGCCATCCAGAAGCTGAACCCGGACGCCAAGCTCCCGGACACCAAGGTCCAGGCGTTCCACCGTTCCGACGAGTCGGGCACCACCGACAACTTCACCAAGTACCTCAAGGCCGCCGCCCCCGAGGCGTGGTCGTACGAGGGCGGCAAGGCGTGGCAAGCCAAGGGCGGCCAGTCCGCGCAGGGCTCCTCCGGGGTCGCCCAGCAGGTCAAGGAGACCGCGGGCGCCATCTCGTACTTCGAGCTCTCGTACGCCAAGGACGGCATCAAGACGGTCGACGTCAAGACGGACGCCAGCGAGCCGGTCGCGGCCACCTCGGAGAACGCCTCCAAGGCCATCGCCGCCGCGAAGATCGTCGGCAAGGGCAAGGACCTCGCCCTGGAGCTGGACTACAAGCCGACCGCCGAGGGCGCCTACCCGATCACCCTGGTGACGTACGAGATCGTCTGCGAGAAGGGCAACAAGGCCGAGACGCTGCCCGCGGTCAAGTCCTTCCTCTCCTACGTGGCCAGCGAGGACGGTCAGGGCCTCCTCGCGGGCGCCGGGTACGCCCCGCTGCCCGCCGAGATCGCCACCAAGGTCCGCGAGACGATCGCCTCGCTGAGCTGACCGAGCCGACCGAGCTGACCGAGAGCCGATCGAGCTGACCTGCCTGAGCGTGCGGGCGGACCCCGCGCTCCCCGTCCCCGCCTCCCCCGTCATGGGCTTCCCCGAGGCCGGGAGAACGGGGCACGGGCCCGCCCGCACCGTCCGGTGCACCGCCGCCTGGAACCGCACACCACCCCGTGCGGCTCCGCAGACCGGAGAACTCCATGGACATATCTACTAAGGACATTCCGCCCCCACCCGCCCCCGCCCCGCCCTCGGAGATCGAGTCGCAGCGGGCCGCCCGGGGTGCCACCCGCCCCGGTGACCGGATCTTCCTCGGTCTGACGCGCGGCTCCGGCATCCTGCTGCTGATCGTCATGGCCGCCATCGCGGGTTTCCTGACGTACCGCTCCGCACTGGTGCTCACGAAGAACGAGGGCAACTTCTTCACGACGTTCGAATGGAACACGGGCGTCAACCCGCCGGTCTTCGGCATCGCCGTGCTCGCGTTCGGCACGGTCGTCTCCGCGCTGATCGCCATGGTCATCGCGGTGCCGATCGCCGTCGGCATCGCGTTGTTCATCACCCACTACGCCCCGCGCCGCCTCAGCGGCCCGGTCGCCTACGTGATCGACCTGCTGGCCGCCGTGCCGTCGATCGTGTACGGCCTGTGGGGCGCATTGGTGCTGGTCCCGCACCTGACCGGGCTGTTCAGCTGGCTGGACACCTACTTCGGCTGGACCGGGATCTTCGCCTGGCAGGGCGGCGCCCCCCGCTCGATGCTCACCGTCGGCATCCTGCTCGCGATCATGATCCTGCCGATCGTGACCAATGTGTCGCGCGAGGTGTTCAAGCAGGTCCCGCAGATGCACGAGGAGGCCGCGCTCGCCCTCGGCGCCACCCGCTGGGAGGTCATCCGCATGGCGGTCCTCCCGTTCGGGCGCTCCGGGGTGATCTCCGCGTCGATGCTCGGCCTCGGCCGTGCGCTCGGCGAGACCATGGCGGTCGCCACGGTCCTGTCGCCGACGTTCGACATCAACGCCAGCCTGCTCGACCCGGGCGGCGGCACCTTCGCCCAGAACATCGCCAGCAAGTTCGGCGAGGCCAACACCACGGGGCAGGACGCGCTGATCGCCTCCGGCCTGGTGCTGTTCGTCATCACCCTGCTGGTCAACGGCGCGGCCCGCGGCATCATCGCCCGCCGCAAGGAGTACTCGGGGGCCAACGGATGAACCAGTCAGCCACCACCCGGCGGCCCGAGCAGCCGGTGTCCTCCCGCATCCAGGGAGCGACCCTGCCGCGTTGGACGCCCTGGGCGCTCGCCGGTGCGTCCGTCGCCCTGTCCGTGGGCGTCGGCCTCCTCTTCGACCTGCACAGCCGGGTGCAGTGGGGACTGCTCGCCGCCCTGCTGTTCGTCCTGCTCACCTACGGCGTCGCCGCCCGGGTCGAGGGGCGCCGGCAGGCCCGCGACCGGGTCGCCACCAGCGTCGTGTGGGTCGCGTTCGTCCTCGCGGTGATCCCGCTGGCCTCCCTCATCTGGGAGACCGTGAAGCGGGGCGTGACCGTCCTCGACGGCTACTTCCTCAGCCACTCGATGGGCGTCGTCGCCGACACCGAACCCGGCGGCGGCATCTACCACGCCCTCATCGGCACCCTGGAGCAGGTGGGCATCGCGACCCTGGTCGCTGTGCCGATCGGGGTGCTCACCGCGATCTACCTGGTCGAGTACGGCCGCGGCAAGCTCGCGGCGGCCGTCACCTTCTTCGTCGACGTGATGACGGGCATCCCGTCGATCGTCGCGGGTCTGTTCGTCCTCAGCTTCTGGATCCTGATCCTCGACCTGGGCCCGTCCGGCTTCGCCGGTTCGCTGGCCCTGGCCATCCTGATGATGCCGGTCGTCGTCCGCTCCACCGAGGAGATGCTCAAGCTCGTCCCGAACGAGCTGCGCGAGGCGTCCCTCGCGCTGGGCGTGCCGAAGTGGCGGACCATCCTCAAGGTGGTGCTGCCGACCTCCATCGGCGGCATCACCACCGGGGTGATGCTCGCGGTCGCGCGCATCACCGGCGAGACGGCGCCCGTGCTGCTGCTCGTGTGGGGCACCAACTTCATCAACAACAACCCCTTCGAGGGGGCGCAGGCGTCGCTGCCGCTGTACATCTACCAGCAGTACGCGAACAGTGCGGGCTCCGGCGCGGCGTACGACCGCGCCTGGGCCGCGGCGCTCACCCTGATCGCCTTCGTCATGATCCTGAACCTGGTGGCCCGCGGCATCGCCCGCTGGAAGGCCCCGAAGACCGGTCGCTGACGCGTCCCGGCGGAAAGAAGTGTGATTCCCATGGCCAAGCGCATCGACGTCAGCGGCCTCACCGCGTACTACGGCACCCACAAGGCGATCGAGGACATCTCGATGTCCGTCGAGCCCCGGAGCGTGACGGCCTTCATCGGCCCGTCCGGCTGCGGCAAGTCGACGTTCCTGCGGACCCTCAACCGGATGCACGAGGTCACCCCCGGCGGTCGGGTCGAGGGGAAGGTGCTCCTCGACGACGAGGACCTGTACGGCAGCGGGGTCGACCCCGTGGCGGTGCGGCGGACCGTCGGCATGGTGTTCCAGCGGCCCAACCCGTTCCCGACGATGTCGATCTTCGACAACGTCGCGGCGGGCCTGAAGCTCAACGGCGCGTACAAGAAGTCCGAGCTGAACGACGTGGTGGAGAAGTCGCTGCGCGGCGCGAACCTCTGGAACGAGGTCAAGGACCGGCTGAACAAGCCCGGTTCGGGTCTCTCCGGCGGTCAGCAGCAGCGGCTGTGCATCGCCCGGGCCATCGCGGTGGAGCCGGAGGTGCTGCTGATGGACGAGCCGTGCTCGGCGCTCGACCCGATCTCCACCCTCGCGATCGAGGACCTGATCGGGGAGCTGAAGTCGCGGTTCACGATCGTCATCGTGACCCACAACATGCAGCAGGCGGCGCGGGTCTCCGACCGGACGGCGTTCTTCAACCTGGCGGCGGTGGGGCAGCCCGGCCGGCTCATCGAGATCGACGAGACCGAGCGGATCTTCGCCAACCCGTCCGTGCAGGCCACCGAGGACTACATCTCCGGCCGCTTCGGCTGAGCCGCCCCGGTCCCGCACCGCCCGCACGGCCGCGCAGGGGCCGGTGGACCGGACGGGGACCGACCGGACTCCCCGCGGCGCTGCATGGCGGTGCAGCCGCGGGGCCCCGGGCCCGCCCCCGACCCCCGGGGGCGGGCCCCTCCCCTTCCACGGCCCGGCGACCTTGCGGGGCGCCGCAAAAAGGAGGCGACAGACGGGACGGCCGCGCCTAGCGTGGAGGGATGGGTGGAGACGGAATCGATGTGCGTCCCCTGCGGGACGGCGAACTGGCCGACTGGTTGCGGGCGTTGAACACCGGCTTCCTGAGCCCGCCCACTCCGACCGCGCGCGATGTGGCGGGCCGTACGGAGATCGTCGCCGACTCCCGGGTGCTCGGTGCGTTCGACGCGGGTCGCTGCGTCGCCACGTACCGTTCGTTCGACCAGCAGGTGACCGCGGTGGGCGGGGCGCCCGTCGCGTCGAACGCCATCAGCAACATCACCGTCAGCCCCACGCACCGCCGCCGCGGACTGCTCAGCCGCCTGATCGACCTGGACCTGCGGGCCGCCCGCGAGCGCGGTGACGCCCTCGCGACGCTGATCGCCGCCGAGTACCGGATCTACGGCCGCTTCGGCTTCGGCCCGGCCACCCGCGGCACGGAGTGGGTCGTCGACGTGGCGCGCACCGGCCTGGACCCCCGCTGGTCCGGGCCCGCTGAGCCGGGTGCCCGGATCGACCTGGTGGACCTCGCCGAGGTGCGGGTCATCGGCCCGGTGCTGTACGACGGGTTCCGCCGCCGGCAGCCCGGGGCCACCGACCGGGACGCGATGTGGTGGCGCCGCTCCACCGGGGAACTGCGGCTGGACGTCCACCCGTGGAAGGAACCGTTCTACGCGGCCTACCGGAACGCGGACGGTGCGGTCGAAGGACTGATCGCCTACCGGACCGAGGAGAAGTGGGGCGAGGGCAAGCAGCCGCTGAACACCGCGACCGTCGAGGACCTGGTGGCGCTCACCCCGGCCGCCGAGCGCGCGCTGTGGGCGTACGTGTGCTCGATCGACTGGATCGTCACGGTCCGCACGGGCATGCTCGCCCCGGACACGCTGCTGCCCGATCTGTTCCCCGACCCGCGGGCGGCGCGGGCCGCCACCCAGGGCGACTGGTTGTGGGTGCGGCTGCTGGACGTCGCCGCTGCGCTGTCGGCCCGGACGTACGAGGGCACCGGCTCCGTCGTGCTGGAGGTGGTGGACGAGCCGCTGGGCGCGGGCGGGACCTCGGGCGGCCGGTTCCGGCTGGACGCCTCGCCGCAGGGCGCCCAGTGCGTCCGGACGACCGCCGCCGCGGACCTGACGCTGTCGCTGGGCACCCTGGCGTGGCTGTGGCTCGGGGAGGGCTCGGTGCAGCGGTTGCTGGCCCTGGGCCGGATCACTCAGGAGCGCCCGGGCGCCGCCGCCGTTGCCGACGCCCTGTTCCGCACCTCCCGCCGCCCCTGGTGCCCGGACGTCTTCTGACGCCCTCGGGGAAACCATCGCCACGCACCCCCCACTCTCCTAGGCTCTCCCCACAGGGCCTAGTGACCGCGGACACCGCGCCGCCGACCGAGTGGGTGACCCCCGAGACGGTGAGACACACGACCGAGCACCTCGACCAGACGATCGCGGGCGCGAAGGCCGTCCTCTGGGACTTCGACGGGCCCATCTGCCGGCTGTTCGCCCCGCCCCGGGCCGAGCGGGTCGCCGCGGGCCTCGCCGAGTGGCTGGCGGGGCGCGGACTGCGGGGCCTGTTGACCGACGAGGAGCGCGCCCTCGCCGACCCCCACGTCGTGCTGCGCGCGGTGGACCGCCGACACCCCGGCAGCGACCTCGTCACCGAACTGGAGGAACGCCTCACCCAGGAGGAGCTGCGGGCCGCCGGCACCGCCCGGCCCACCGCCTGGGCCGATCCGCTGATCCGCACCTGGACCGCGGTCGGCGCCCGGCTCGCCGTCACCACCGACAACTCGCCCCGGGCGGCCGGCGAGTACCTGGCCGGCCGCGGACTCGCCGACTGCTTCGCCCCGCACGTCTACGGCCGCACCCGACAGCTCCAGCTCCTCAAGCCCGAGCCGCACTGTCTGATCCGCGCCCTGACCGCGACGGGCACCGTGCCGTCCGAGGCGCTGATGATCGGCGACACGCCCTCCGACCTGGAGGCCGCCCGGAAGGCCGGGGTGCCGTTCCTCGGCTACGCCCGCAACGACGCCAAGCGGCATCTGCTGCAACGGGCGGGCGCGGGCCTGGTCGTCGACTCGCTGGAGGTCGTGCTGCGCTCGGTGGAGCAGCTCGGCCGCGTGCGGCGCGGTATCGGCTGACGGGGCGGACGGGGGAGGCGGCGGGTGCGCCTACGCTCGTCGGCATGAGGGGTGCGCATGAGCGGTGAGACGGGGTTGCGGGAGCGCAAGCGGCTGCGGAGGTACCGGGAGGTGTCCGACGCGGCGATCGCGCTGTTCCTGGAGCGCGGCTTCGACGGGGTGTCCGTCGCCGAGGTCGCGGCGGCGGCCGAGATCTCCAAGCCGACGCTGTTCCGGTACTTCCCGGCCAAGGAGGACCTGGTGCTGCACCGGTTCGCCGACCACGAGGACGAGGCGGCCCGGGTCGTGACGGCGGCGCTGGCCGCGCGGATCGCCCCGCTGGCCGCGCTGCACCAACACTTCCTGGACGGTCTGGACCGGTACGACCCGGTGACCGGACTGTGCGACGAGCCCGACGTCCTCGCCTTCCACGGGCTGCTCTACGGGACGCCCGCGCTGGTCGCCCGGTTGTACGGGTACCTGGAACGCACCGAGGAGCACCTCGCGCGGGCGCTCGCCCCCGGCGCCGCGGACACCGGGGGCACCGGGGCGGGTGCGCTGCCCGTCCGGGCCCGGCTCGCCGCCGCGCAGATCGTCGCGGTGCGCCGGGTCCTCGCCCAGGAGAACTGGCGGCGGATCGCGGCGGGCGCCCGCGCGGAGGCGGTGCGCCCGGGGGCGCTCGCCCAGGCGGACCGCGCGTTCGTCGAGCTGCGCGCCGGATTGCCGGCGTACGCCTGACAGTCCCGGACGCGGGTCGGCCGGTTGACGTTACTGAGTAAAAAACATAACTCGGTAACGTTTTCCGTCTAGGGTGGGGCCATGTTGCGTTCCGACCGCCCTTCCCCGGACCCCGCCGCCGACCCCGTACCGTCCGCCCTGCGCGAGGAGCGGGCCCACCACGAACGCTGCCGGGCCGCGTTGACCGTGATGGCACGGGGCGCCGAGGAACACGTCGTCACCGGGGAGGACGTCTCCGCCTCCGGTGCCGACGCCGAGGTCCTCGGGCGGGCGCTGCGCACCCGGGCCCGCCGCTTCCGCGAACTCCCCGAAGGCCCCCTCTTCTTCGGCCGGCTGGATTTCGCGTCCGCGGCCCCGGGAGGCGGCTCCGAGGTCGAGGGCGAGGTCGAGGGCGAGGCCGGCGAGCGGGGCGCGCACGCCGGGCAGAGTTACCACATCGGCAGGGTGCGGATCACCGAGGACCCGACCGCCCCGCCGCTGGTGGTCGACTGGCGGGCCCCGGTCTCGCGGGCGTTCTACCAAGCGGCCCCGCACGACCCCCAGGGCGTCGCGGTCCGCCGCCGCTTCGGCTGGACCCCGGGCGGCCGGGGCGCACCCGAGGACCTGACCGCACTGGAGGACGAACACCTGGCCGAGCCCCCGTCCGACCCCCCGTCCGGGCACCCGGACGCCGTTGCACCCGGTGGGCTGCTCGCCGCCGAGATCCGGCGCCCCCGCACCGGCCCGATGCGCGACATCGCCGCCACCATCCAGCCCGACCAGGACGACCTCGTCCGCGCGGACCCCGCCGACTCGTTGTGCGTGCAGGGCGCCCCCGGCACCGGCAAGACGGCCGTCGGCCTGCACCGGGCCGCCTACCTGCTCTACGCCCATCCGCAACGCATCCGCCGCTCGGGCCTGTTGGTGCTCGGGCCGCACCGCACCTTCCTGCGGTACATCGCCCAGGTGCTGCCCGCCCTCGGTGAGGACGGCATCGGGCAACTGACCGTGGCGGACCTGCTCGCCCGGCAGCCGGTGCGCGCCCGGGACGGGGCGGCGACGGCCCGGCTGAAGCACGACCCCCGGATGGCCCGGGTGCTGCGCCGCGCCCTGTACGCGGCGGTGCGGCCCGCCGCGGTCGCCGACGCGGGGCTGACCGTCCCGGACGGCTCCTACCGCTGGCGGGTGTCCGCGGACGAACTCCATGCGCTCGTCGCGGACGTCCTCGCGGAGCGACCCCCGTACGGGACCGGGCGCGAACGGGTCGGGGCGCGGGCCGTGGCGCGGTTGCGGGAGCGGGCCGAGCGGCGCGCCGGTCCCCGTAGCGAGGGCTGGGCCCGGCGGCTGGAACGGTCCCGGCCGGTCACCGCGTTCCTCGACGCGGTGTGGCCGAAGGCCGTCCCCGAGGAGGTGTTGGCCGGGCTGCTGTCCGGGTCACCGGCGCTGGACCGGGCGGCCGACGGGGTCCTGGACGCGGACGAGCGGGCGGCGCTGCGCTGGGACCGGCCCCCGCGTTCGTACCGGACGGCCCGCTGGTCGGCCGCGGACCTCGTCCTGCTCGACGAACTCGCCGGGCTGGTCGGGCCGCCCGAGGGGTTCGGCCACATCGTGGTCGACGAGGCGCAGGACCTGTCCCCGATGGAGTGCCGGGCGATCGCCCGGCGCGCCCCGCACGGTTCGCTGACCGTCCTCGGCGACCTCGCCCAGGGGACCACCCCGTGGGCGGCCCGGTCCTGGCCCGAACTCCTCGGTCACCTGGGCAAGCCCGGGGCGCGGCGGGTCGCCCTGAGCACCGGGTTCCGGGTTCCGGGGGCGGTGGCCGAGCTCGCCAACCGGCTGCTCGACGCGCTCGGTCTGCCCGCGGCGGACGTGCCGCGCATCCGATCGCTGCGCGCGGACGGCACGTTGACGGTGCGCCGGGTGCCGGACACCGCCGCGGCGGCGGTCACGGCGGTGCGGGCCGCGCTGGCCGCCGCGTCCGGGTCCCTCGCGGTGATCGCCGCGGACGCGGAGGTGCCCCGGCTGCGCACCGCGCTCACGGCGGCCGGGCTCGACCCCGACGACCCGACCGCCGCCACCGCGGGGTCCGGCCCGACCCTGTTGCCCGCCACCCTGGCCAAGGGGCTGGAGTTCGACCATGTCATCGTCGTCGAACCGGCCGCCGTCCAGGAGGCGGAGCCGCGCGGTGCGCACCGGCTGTACGTGGCCTTGACCAGGGCGGTCACCCATCTGGAGATCCTGCACCGACGGCCGCTGCCGTTCGACTGACGGCGGCCGGGGCGCGGCGCTCAGAAGTTGATCATGTGTCCTGCGAGGCCGTGCACGGCCTCCTTGACGGCCTCGCCCAGCGTCGGGTGCGCATGCACGTTGCGGGCGACCTCGTGCACCGTCAGGTCCCACTGCTGGGCCAGGGTCAGCTCGGGCAGCAGTTCGGTGACGTCCGGGCCGATCAGGTGTCCGCCGAGCAGTTCGCCGTGCTTCGCGTCGCTGATGAGCTTCACGAAGCCGACGGTGTCGCCGAGCCCGTGCGACTTGCCGTTGGCGGTGAACGGGAACTTCGCGACCTGCACGTCGTACCCGCGCTCGCGGGCCTGCGCCTCGGTGTAGCCGAAGCTCGCGATCTGCGGCTGGCAGTAGGTGGCGCGCGGAACCATCACGTAGTCGAGTTCCATCGTCTCCGCGTCGGCGATGGTCTCCGCCGCGATGACGCCCATCGACTCGGCGGCGTGCGCCAGCATCAGCTTCGCGGTGACGTCGCCGATCGCGAAGATGTGCGGCACCGAGGTCCGGCAGCGCGCGTCCACGTCGATCGCGCCGCGTTCGGTGACCCGCACCCCGGCCGCCTCCAGGCCGTACCCGGTGACGTTGGGCTGGAAGCCGATCGCCTGGAGCACCTTGTCGGCGCTCAGCACCCGCTGCGCGCCGTCCTTGCCGGTCACCGTGACCTGCACCTGTGCGCCCGACTCGTCGATGGAGTCGACCCGGGTGGAGGTGAGCACGTCGATGCCGAGCTTGCGGTACTGGCGGGCCAACTCGGTGGAGACGTCCGCGTCCTCCAGCGGGGCGATGCGGTCCAGGAACTCGACGATCGTCACCTTCACGCCGTAGTTGTGCAGGACGTACGCGAACTCCACCCCGATCGCCCCCGCACCGGCGATCACGATGGACTGCGGTACGTCGTCGGCGAGGATCTGCTCCTCGTAGGTGACGACCCGTTCGGTGCGGCGGGTGCCGGGCAGCAGCTTCGGGGTGGCGCCCGTCGCGATGATGCAGTGTTCGAACGTGAGGGTGCGGGTGGTGCCGTCGGCGGCGGCGACCGTGAGGGTGTTCGGGTCGGTGAAGGTGCCGCGCCCGTCGATCTCGGTGATCGCGTTCTTCTTCATCAGGTAGTGGACGCCCTTGACCCGGCCGTCGGCGACGCGGCGGCTGCGCCGGAACGCCTCCCCGTAGTCGAACGACACCGAGCCCTCCACCTTGATGCCGAAGGTCTTGGCCTCATGGGTGAAGAGGTGCGCGAGTTCCGCGTTGCGCAGCAGGGCCTTGGTGGGGATGCAGCCGACGTTCAGACAGACGCCGCCCCAGTACTTCTCCTCGACGACCGCGACCTTCTTGCCGAGCTGGGCGGCCCGGATGGCGGCGACGTAGCCGCCGGGTCCCGCGCCCAGGACGACGACGTCGAAGCGGTCTACTTCCGTGGTCATGGAGTGCTCCCTGCCCTGTGGTGGGTGTACTCCTCGATGGTCGCACCCGGCTCGTGCGTTGCGGAGCCGGGCCACCCTCTCGGCGGAGCCGGTGACCATCCGGTCAGCCGGTGACGTCGAGCGCCGTTCCGTACAGCCGGGTGACCCGCAGCCTGATCACCACGCGCCGCTCGGCGACGAGCGTCGCGAGGAACGCCGCCTCCTCGGCCGGGTCGTCGAACCCGGGGGTCAGCGCGAGCAGTTCGCGTCCGACCGCGTCCCCGGGGGTGGTGGTCGGCTCGGACAGTTCGACGGTGCCCTCGGCCACCGCGAAGGACCAGACGTCCGGCCCCTGGACGTGCAGCGCGGCGTGCGGGTCCTTGCGCAGCAGTCGCGTCTTGAGCCGTTCGGCGGTGGTGGAGACCCGTACGGTCCGCTCGGTCGGGTCCCATCCGTACAGCACCGTTGACAGGTGGGGGTGTCCGGTGGACCGGACGGCGGCGAGCGTCCCGAACTGGGCGCCGGCCAGCAGCTCGGACACGGCCGCGTCGTCCAGGACGCGGGGCGGGGGCCCGGAGGTCTTCCCGGGCTCGGGGTCCGTGGTGGGGGCGGTCACGGGGGCGGTGGTTTCGCTGGACACGGTGGGGCTCCCTGTCGGTGGGGGCGCCGAGGTGTGGACGGCGCCGTGGTCGACGACAGGACCGACCGTAGCAGATAGTTTTGTTGCAGACTATATGTTGCCCTTGCGCTGCCGGGCCCGGCGGGCCGGCTGGGTGCTCTCGGTGGGGGTGGCCAACGGGCCCTCGGTCAGGTGGCGCAGGGCGTGTACGAGGGCGTCGCGCTCTCCCTCGGCGAGTGCGGCCAGGGCGTCCCGGTGCACCCGGTCGGCGACCTCCTGGCTGCGTCGGGCCATCTCGGCGCCCTGTTCGGTGACGGCGATGATCCGGGCGCGGCGGTCCGTCCGGGAGGGGCGGCGTTCGGCGAGGCCCGCGTCCTCCAGGGCGTCGACCGTGACGACCATCGTGGTCTTGTCCATGCCGCCGAGCTCCGCGAGTTGGATCTGGGTGCGTTCCTCTGCGAGGGCGTGCACGAGGACGCAGTGCATGCGGGCGGTGAGGCCGAGTTCGCCTAGTGCGGCGGCCATCCTGGTGCGTAGGACGTGGCTGGTGTGGTCCAGGAGGAACGAGAGGTCGGGCTCCTTGCGCGTCATGCACCCAGGGTAGTCCCGTACAGGACTATCCAGAACCGGACGTTCTTCCCCCGGGTGCGCTTCCCTCCGGGTGCGTTGTTCGGTGCGGGTGCGCTGGGGTTGCCCGCGCGGGAAGGGTGTCAAACGCCCTGCGTGTGATGCGGCCCCGTCTGGTTGGTTGCCGGACGGGGCCGGTCCTGGCGGAGCTGCTAGTTGCTGTGGTTGAGGGTGCACGGCTGGGCGGCGTTCACGTGCTGTGGGCACACCCGGTGTGTGACGAACGTGGGGCCGGTCGGGCTGCTGTAGCCGATCGTCACGGGGGCCATGGTCCACTGTCCGCAGATGCAGCAGTGCGCGCCGGATGGTGCGGGGGGCTCGTTGGTGAGCGCGTCGCGGGTCATGCCGACGCCTTCACGCCGGTCGGGGCGGTGGCGGGGACGTTGCGTAGTGCGGACGGGTAGGTGTACGGGTACTCGCGTCCGGCGGTCACGGCCACTATCGCGAGACGTCGTTCCTGCTTCTGCGTTTGCTCCCACTGTTCGGGCTTGAACCGCTCGGACAGCTCGACGTACCGGAGGCGGACTGGCGGGATCTCCGGTAGGTCGGGGTCGTGGCCGGGGATGCGGTCGAACGCACCTCTGAGTCCCCGCAGATCTACAGCAATGCGATCCGGGGCGGGGGCGGGCGTGGGCGGGTTGGGGGCGCGGTGTTGTCCCCGGGCGGGAAGGAGAAGCCGAAGCACCCACGCGAGGATGCGGGCGATAGAGTCGCGCATACGTCGGTCAGCTCCTCGAAGCTGGTTCGGCGGAGCCCTGGCGGACCGGTCCTACGCGGTCTGTCGGGGCGTTTTCGTGTTCAACGGTATGGCCATCTGGATACACCTGTCTATAGCTACCTGTGCCTATGGGCATCTATGTAGTGATGGGTGGGGTGTGTACTGTCCGTCGCGTGATGGAGTTCGACCCGACCCGCCCGAAATGGCAGCAGATTGCCGACGTGCTGCGGCGACGGATCATGACGGGTGAGTATCCGCCCCAGCACCGTATCTCCGAGGTTCAGTTGGAAAATGACTTTGGCGTGGCGCGGGTGACGATGCGCAAGGCGACGGCCGCTCTACGGGAAGAGGACCTGATCACTACCGTTACCGGTATGGGTTCGTTCGTTACCGCCCAGTCCGCCAATGACGACCAGGGCGACGTGTAGCTAGCCGCGCGGGTGGTCGACCATTTCCCGCGTGTGCGCAAGGCCGTGCCCCTTGGGCAGCTCGCACGGAAACCGTTCGCCGGATGCGAGGGTGCTGTCTGACACTTCGCACGGCGTGGCGATGAGGTACGTGCACCCGGAGCCAGTCCACGTGACCCACACCTGAACGGCGGGGTCGTGCGCAACTTCGCTCACGTAGTCGACGTGCGCGCCCTGGTGGCCTCTGGCAAGTTCGCACACGAGCTGGTCATGCAACTCTGACGCCGCAAGTTCCCGCTGGTCTGCGGCTATGTCAGCCCAGGGCGCACGGATAGCGACGGTGCAGCGGTACATGATCAGATCTCCGGGTGAAGGGGCGAGGAGCCCCGCCCATGTGCCACGGGGAGGAACACACGGGCGGGGCGGGGGCGACACGGGTGCGGACCGTGCCGACCGCTTGGCCGTTCCGGGACTTCCCCTGTGTGGGGCATGTGGCCCGGAACGGAGTACGGGGGCTGGTGGGGCGCTCTAGGCTCCGGCCATGTCTGAGCCCTTCAACAGCGACGTGCACCACCGTGCGTGCGGCATCTGCCCGTCGCGGTTCCATCCGGTTGGCGAGTTCGACGTGCTCTTGCGCCCGACCCCGGAATGCCCGTTCAACAAGGCTGACGGACACCGGTACTTGAGCGATGGGACACCGGTCTGTGTCCATCCTGACCGGGTGGGCTTGCCCGCCGGGCGATACAAGAGCGAGAACGTGCCAATCACCGTCAAGCTCTGCTTGCCCGCTGACGAAGCGGCGGTCGTCCCCTACTTGCACGACTTGTTGTACGGCGCAGCGCCGTCCCTGCTCGATGACCTCATCGAGCAAGCCGACATGGCGATCCGGCGGACGTTCCCGAACCTTGACCCCGTCGCGACGCTGCGCCGCGCGCTCAACTAGACAGTGGCGAAGTCGATCCGGTGCTCACGCCCGGACCGGTGAAGCCCGATGCTGTCGTACAACTCGGCCAGTACGGCACGGCGCCGTACAACTTCCGCATGGTCCAACCAGTACCGGGCGGGCGGCTCCTCGCCCCACGCGGCGCGGTACGCCCGGTGGGTGTAGTCGCCGTGCGTCCAGTCGGTGTGTTCCTGGTCGGTCTGGTGGATCACGCTGACGCCGACACGGTCCATGATGCGCGCGAGAAGTTGCGGTTGCGCGATCATCGCGTGCGTCATCTCATCGACGGGCACGGCGACGGGGATTTCTGCGGCGTTCTCGTCCCCGGTCATCTGGTAGACGGCTGCCTTGAGGGCGAGGGCGCGCAGGCCCTCGACCAGCAGCGGGGGCGCGTCGTTCTCAAGGTTCCACCGGTCGATGACGGGGAACCCGGTAGTGCACTGCCAATCGGAGCTGTACTCCAGCGTCGCTGCCTCGAACGCGCCGAACTCGCGATCCTCCTTGATGGCCGCCAGGATCTCCCGGGCGCGTGCGGCCACTTCCTCAGGGGCCGGACGCATGACTACTTCTGTCACTGTGCACTCTCCTCTTACGGCTGGTGCTCGGTGAACCCTGCGGTGCGCGCAGGGGGCCATTGGGCCCCGGTCGCCGCGGCGGGGTGGCGACCGGGGCCAGGAGCGGGCAGCAACAACGCCCGCCCCTCTTCCCGCGGGCCATGTGTTCTGCACGGCCCGCGGGGGGTGCCGCTCCGCGTGGTCTCCCCGGTGCCTTGTGACACCGCCACGCGGAGCGGGGGTATGGGGGTGGTCCGCCCGGCTAAACCCCAGCAAAGCCGGGCGGACCGTTTGCCGCCCCGCATGATGAACCCGCGTTACGAAAGTGGCCGGGTATTCAGGGGGCGGACGTTCTCAGGACTGGTACAGGACCAGCAGTGCCAGCAGGGTCGACGTGCAGAGGAATCCCAAGAGAAAGAACAGCGCGACGGCGTACGGACGCCACCTCACGTGGTCACTCCCTTGATGGTTCGCGGGTCGACGTCCTCGGGCGGGTCCCACTGGACGGTGTCGAACAGGACCCGGTCGTAGCGGCGGTGGCCGGTCTGGCGCAGGTGTTCCTCGGCCCACGTGAGCACGCCGTCCGGCGTCCGCCGTTCCGGGGGTGAGGTGGCGCCGCACTGCGGGGTCCCGGACACGCACTGGATGTGCGCGCGGACCCCCCAGAACTCCAACCGTTTCAACGTCCAGGTGACCTGCCAGAACAACCTGGTCACTCCCACGTCGAACCCCCGTACCTGCTACGGGTGTTGACCTCGGTCAGCGCGGGCCGAAGCTGGTCCGTCACGGTGGCCGGACGAACGTCCTCGTACGGCGCGTCCCACTCGACTCCGCCCCGGGGCGGCCGGAGGGAGTAGCGCCCGGCGGTGTCCGTAGCCATGACCACCCCAAGTGCACGCTTGACGGTGTCGTACGCGAGTTCGCCAACGCTGAGTTGGGGCGCAAGCAGATCCGCTACCTTCTCCCGGGACACGGGACCACTCCCCTCCGTAGTTCGTCGACTACCAGGGGTTCAGAGTGGCCCTACGTTGAGGCACTCCTCAACGTACGAAATCCGGAGGGAACATACTTGAACCGAAAGGAACTGGACCCCGACCGTAGCCCTGAGGCGGCGTTCGGCGCGCGTCTACGCAGGGCAAGGGAGGGGCGGGGGTGGACTCAGGATCAACTCGGCAAGCTCATGGAGTGCAGCGGACGGCACATTTCGGGCGTTGAAACTGCCTCCAAACCGCCAACCCGCCGCCTAGCGATGAACGCTGACGCCGCCCTCGGCACCGGAAACTTGTTTGAGCGTGAGTGGACCAAGATTCGACACGGCAGCTTGTTGGAGGGGTTCCCCGAGTACGTAGTGTGCGAGGGGCGAGCAGCCGAAGTGCGCCTGTACGAGGTAGGTATCGTTCCCGGACTGCTCCAGACGCCGGACTACGCCGCTGCACTGGCAGACAGCGCCGTCAGACGTGGCAAGATCAGCCAAGATCAGGCAAGCGAGAGAGTTGCGATGGTGGCGCAGAGGCAAGCCGCACTCCGACGCACACCCCCGCCAACGGTGCTGGCCGTGCTAGATGAGGGCTGCATCCGCAGGCCCATTGGCGAACCTGCCGTGATGAAGGCACAGTTGGATTGGTTGGCCGCGTTCGCGGAGCAACCGAACACCGTGCTGCAAGTAGCGCACTTCGGCATGGGGGAGCTTCGTCCGTTTGATCTCCCGCTCTACATCCTGACCATGCCGGATCGGTCGCTGATGTCCTATGCGGAGTCCGCATTTAGGGGTCAGCTTGAACGGAACAGCGCCGCGGTAGCCCCCGTGCTGGGGGATTACCATCAACTTCAGGCGCACGCACTCTCACAAGCCGCGTCTGTCGACTTGATCGATCAGTTGAGAAAGGGCGCTCCGTGACGACTAGCTCTTCGTCTGCCCGTTGGTACAAATCCTCCTACAGCAACAACGGTGGCGCCTGCGTTGAGTGGGCACCGTCCAACGCCCCCGCAACCGGCATCGTCCCCGTACGCGACAGCAAGAACCCCGATGGCCCGGTACTGAACGTGTCCGTCCCCGCGTTCGCCGGACTGGTGACCCTCGCCCGGTCCGCGAACCTGTAGCGCACGCACCAGAGCCCCGCTGTTCTCCTCTCCGGAACGGCGGGGCTCTTGCGTTAGGAGCCTTCCGGTAGTCGAACGCCCTCGACCCCGTCCTCGACGTCCGGCTCGACACCCTGCCGGGACGGCGTGGGTACGGCGCCCGGCCCCGCGTGGGCCTGGCGCCCAACGTCGGCCCACCCTCCTCTCGCCACCGCCGGTCTACAGGATCACACCCGGTATCCCTGCCCACTCAGGCGCGGAACGAGGATTGGGCGTTTGGCATCCTTCCTGTGCAGTTCCCCGCGCCCCTGACGGGGCGCTCCCCACCGTCGCCATCCGCCCAGAAACGGGCCCCGATAGGGGCGCGGGGAACGGCGCGAGCAACCCCCACGCACCCGCACGGGACAACGCACCCGCAGGGGCGCGGGGAACTGCGCGGGCAAGCACCACGCACCCGCAGGGGACAGCGGACCCCCGGAAGGCCCTGGTAGCCCCGCTGGACAGCGCAACCGCTTACGTTGTGGGGTAGGTGGATACGGAACGGGAGTGGCACGAACCCCGCGTTCGACACCCCGTCGGCGCGACAGAGAGGTTCCCCCGTGAAGGCCCGTCAGACGTGTGAGGCACCCCTACCCCAGCTGATATCCGATGCGGAGCACCCGGATTCCCACGGCATCCTGAACCGCTTGGAGCTGGCCGCGCCGGACTTCGAGCACCGAATACACCAGGCGTTGGACACCGCGGAACAGGAACTCCAGAGCTGCGCACAGGGCTCCGCGGACCCCCGCATCGCCGCCCTCACCGGCCACCTCGCCGCGGCCGGCGGCAAGCGCCTGCGGCCCCTCCTCGTCCTGCTGGGCGCCGAGTTCGGTGACCCGTCGCGAGACGGGATCACCCAGGCCGCCGTCATCGCGGAACTCGTCCACCTCTCCTCGCTCTACCACGACGACGTGATGGACGCGGCCCGCACCCGGCACGGCGTCCCCAGCGCCAACGCCCGCTGGGGCCAACGGGCCGCCGTCCTGGGCGGGGACTGGCTGCTGGCCCGCTCCGTGCAGCTCGCCGCGGACCTCGGCGCCGCGGCCGTCCACCTCAACGCCCAGGCCGCGGGCCGACTGGTGGCGGGCCAACTGCGCGAGCTGACCGGGCCGGCGCCCGACGAGGACCCGGTCGAGCACTACTTCCGGGTGGCCCTCGGCAAGACGGCCGCGCTGTTGTCCATGTCGTTGGGACTGGGCGCCGTGCAGGCCGGGGCGCCCGCCCCGTGCGTCGCGGCGCTGACCGAGTTCGGCGAACACATCGGCATCGCGTTCCAGATCGCCGACGACCTGTTGGACCTCGCCTCGCCCACCGAGGTCACCGGCAAGGAACAGGGCAAGGACCTGCTCGCCGGCGTGCCGAGCCTGCCCGTCGTCCTCGCCCTGGCCGGCGACGAACCCGGCGACGAGGAACTGCGCGCCCTCCTCGCGGCCGGCCCCACCTCGGACCCCGCCGCGCACCGCCGCGCGCTGGAGCTCTTCGGTCGCTCCCCGGCGCCCGCCCGGGCGGCAGCGGTGATGTACGAACGGCTGGACCGGGCCCGTGACACCCTCACCGCGTTGCCGCCGCTGGCCGCGCGCCGCGCGCTGCACGGACTCTGCGACTTCGTCGGCCGTCGCTCCGCCTGACCGCTGCCGCGCGCGACCGCACTGTCAGTGCCCGGCCCTACTGTCGACGGCATGGGAAGGGTGACGTTCGTCGACGAGACGACTGCAGGGGACAGGGACGGCGGCCGGGGGCTGGACGTCGCCGAAGACCGTTTGGTGTTGCGCGAGTTGATCCGTAGACGGGTCCACCAGGAGGTGGCGGAGTACCACGCGGGCGGCGGCGTGCGGTTCCGCGGCCTGGTGCGACCACGGGAGGTGGATCCGGGACGGCGGGTGGACGCCGGGGCACAGACCGAACGGGCCCTGCGGGCGTTCGAGGGCAACGGCCTGCTGGTGCTCGTCGGCGACCGCCAGATCACGGAGTTGGACGAGGAGATCCCCCTCCCCGCCGGCACCGAGATCACCTTTCTGACGCTCGTACCGCTGGTGGGGGGATGAGAGCCGTGGACGGACAGCTGAACGCGCACCCGGCGCCGTACGGCCTGCTGCGCGAGGAGTGGCGGCGGCTACTGGGACCGGTCACCGCCGACTACCTCCTGGCGGGCGACCACCGCGCCGCGGCCGACCACCTGCTGCGGACACCCCGGGAAGGTCCCGTGGCCCACGAGGGGTTCCGCACGTGGCTCGGGGCGTTCACCCGGCTCCCCGAGGTGCCCCGCCGGGCGATCCTCGCCGCGCTGGTGGACTGTTGGCACGAGGAGACCGCCCCGTCCGACCGCCGCCCGCGCCGCCCGCGCCATCGGGAGGAGTCGCCGACGGACGTGCTGTGGTTGATCGCCGTCGTCGGCGCGGGCCTGCCGGACCTCCCGCTGCCCGCCGAACGCGCCGCAGCGGTGGCCGAGATGGGGGAGTGCCACGGCATCAGCCAGGCCACACCGCAGTACCCCCTCATCGCACAGGAACGCGTCGAGGGCCGGGAGCTGACGGCGGCCACCATCGCGACGGTCAGGCGCACCGCGGCGTCCATCGCCAGCCACTACGAGAACTACGACGGCGCGTTCGCCGCCACCCTGACCGAGCCGGTGCTCAACGTCGGCGAGGCGTGGGCGGACCGTGCCGTGGCCGAGCAGCGGTTCGACCCCCGTCCGGTGCTCGCCCACGCCCTGACCGCCACTTCCTCGAAGCCGTCGGCCAGGTGGGACCGGGGCGCCCGTGCGGTGCTCGCCGCGGCGGGCGACCCGGACACCGTGCGCACCGCCCTCCTCGACTGGCTGGCCCGGGTGGGCCGCCCGCGGACGCTGTCCCTCAAGCCCAACTGGTACGAGCAGCAGGTCAACGACCTCTTCGACGCTTTCAACATCGACGCCCTGCGCGGTCTGGCCTGGATGCTCCCGCTGCTGCCCCCGCACCCGGACGTGCCGCGGACCCTCGGCGCCCTGGTCGCGAGCGCCCTGCGCAAGGTCGCCGGGACGGGCGCCCGCAGTCCCAGGACCGCGACCGCCGCGATCCACGCCCTGGCCCGTACGGAGGGCGAGGAGGCCCTCGCGGAGCTGGCCCGGCTCCGTACCCGGGTCGTCCACAAGCCGACCGTCAAGGTCCTCGACGGCGTCCTCACCGCACGGGCCGCCGCGCTCGGGCGGGGCCGCGAGGAGATCGAGGAACTCGCCGTCCCGTCCTACGGACTGACCGAGGTCGGCCGCGCCGAGCACACCCTGGGGGAGGCCACCGCGCTGCTGACCGTCGAGGGCACCCGGGCCCGGCTGGCCTGGCGCAACGCTGCGGGCAAGCAGGTCAAGGCCGCTCCGGCGGCGGTCCGGCGCGACCATCCCGAGCGGGTGAAGGAGCTACGGGCGCTCGCCAAGGACGTCGACCGGATGCTCAGCGCCCAGGCCGACCGGCTGGACCGCCAGTTCCTGGCCCGCCGCAGCTGGGTCCACCACCAGTGGCGCGCCCGCTACCTGGACCACCCCCTCGTCGGGACGCTCGCCCGGCGCCTGATCTGGACCGTCGACGACGTCCCCGTGGCCCACGGCACCGCCCCCGGTGACCCCGACGGCACCCCGGAGTCCGGGCTGCGCACCGTCGAGGGCCGCCCCGTGCTGCCCGCGCCGGACGCCGAGGTCCGGTTGTGGCATCCCGTCGGACGCGCCCCCGCGGGGGTCACCGCCTGGCAGGACCGCCTCGAACGGCTCGCGGTGACCCAGCCGTTCAAGCAGGCGCACCGCGAGGTGTATCCGCTGACCCCCGCCGAACGCACCACGGGCACGTACTCCAACCGGTTCGCCGGGCACCACCTGCGGCAGCACCAGTTCCACTCCCTGACCGCGGTCCGGGGCTGGCACAACGCGCTGCGCCTCTCCGTCGACGACGGGTGCCCGCCCGCCGAACGGCTGCTCCCTGAGTGGGGGCTGCGCGCCGAGTACTGGATCGAGCCCGACACCAGCGGCCCGAGCTACGACCTCACCGATGCGGGCACCTATCTGCGGCTGCGCACCGACCAGGTTCGCTTCTACCCCGTGGACGCCCCGCGCAACTACGCGTACGCCGGCGGCGGCGCCTACGAACAGGTGCGCAGGCCCGGCGCACCGCTGATCGGGCCGGTGCCCCTGACCGAGGTGCCCGAACTGGTGCTGAGCGAAGTGCTGCGGGACGTCGACCTGTTCGTCGGCGTCACCAGCATCGGCAACGACCCGACCTGGGCGGACGGCGGACCCGGCGGCCACTTCCGCAGGTACTGGACCTCCTACGGCTTCGGCGAGCTGGACGGTGCGGCCGACACCCGCCGAGCCGTACTGGCGCGGCTGCTGCCCCGGTTGGCGATCGCCGATCGCTGCACGATCGAGGACCGCTACCTGCACGTCCGGGGCGACCAGCGCACCTACAAGATCCACCTCGGTTCCGCCAACGTCCTGATGGTGCCCGGCGACACCTATCTCTGCATCGTCCAGGGCAGCGCCGGGTCCGCACCCGACACCGGGTACCTCCCGTTCGAGGGGGACCGCCGGCTCGCGCTGATCCTCTCCAAGGCCGTGCTGCTCGCCGATGACACGGCGATCACCGACCCGACGATCACCAGTCAGTTCCCCCGGAGCTGACCGTGCCCCGACCGGTCCGGCGCTGCTGGCCGCGGACCGGTCGGTGCGGCGCGAACCGCAGGAGCACCTCGGCGGCCGGTTCGCCGGTGCGCCGGGCGTGCACCAGCCGCTCGCGCACCTCGGGCAGGGTGCGGGGCCGCCAACCCGGCCCGCCGCAGCAGCTCTTGTGGAACCGCACGCCCGCGTGCAGGAGCACGGACAGCGCCCGCCACGCCCTGGTGTCCCGGCGCCGGGGTGCGGCGAACGCCGAGCCGACGTGGATCAGCGCTCCGGAGCAGCGCGGACAGACCCGTTCGCGGCCCGCGGGAACGCCCGCTTCGGGGTGGGGCTGCTTGTACGCGGCCCGGCAGGGCAGGCAGACGAACGAGGTCCTGGACGCAGGCATCACACCACGCTAGGGCCGCTCGCCCTTCGGTCGCCAGCCAATTCCCCGGTCGCTCCCCGCGGCCCGGGCGGCTCAGGTGACGGGCAGGGGGACGGTGGCCACGTACACCGTCCGGTCGGACAGTTCGTTTCCGGTGTGCACCGCGCCCTCCAGCGACGGGGCGATCTCCTCCACCTCGCGCACCAGCAGCCGCACCCGCCCGGGCGGAACGGCCAGCCGCGGCAGCGGTTCGTCGAGGCGGCCCGCCACCGTCGCCCCGGGGACGTGCACCCAGGCGGGGAACCCGGGCGCGGCACCGGTCAGGGAGGTCAGCTCGACGGGCGCCCCGGGCACGTCCGGTGCGTCGCACCGCTCGACGGACGCGAAGACCCGGTTGGGCAGGTCGCCCGCCCGGCCGAGACCCGTCAGCGTGACCAGCAGGGCGTCCTGTTCCTGGTGGACGGCGAGGGAGCGGTCCGGGAGCAGCGGCACCATCTCCGTGCGCACGACCTGCGACAGGCTCAACTCCGCCAGGCTGGCCCGCTGGTAGCGGGCCAGCGCGAGGTGGACGAACGGGGCGTAGGACGAGGCGGCGGCAGCGGGCATCTCGATGTCGGCGTACCAGTGGCCGTCGTCGAAGAAGACCGGGTAGGGCAGGACCCGTACCGTGTCTCCGGTCTCCACGAGCGGGACCTCGGCCGGGGTTTCGAACCCGGCGAACATCGAGGCGTCCGCCAGGGCCCGGGGCGCCGGCGCGGGGTGGATCGGGTCGCGGTTGAGCCAGGACACCAGGGGGCGGACCGCGTCGGGCACGGCCTCCTCCGCGCCGGGCCAGAGGACCACCGCGAGTTGTTCGCCCTCACCGGTGGTGAACCACGGCCGGCCGAGTTCCACGCGCAGTCGACCGGCGGCCCGCTCCCGTAGCAGCCCGCCCTCGGGGTGCGATGCGTCCGACCAGGCGAACGCGGGGACGGTGGAGAGGATGCGTGGGGGCGCGGGCAGGGCCGTGCTGGGGAGGGAGAGGGTGCCGAGGTCGGTGCTCGCCCGGAACCCCTCTTCGGGATCGGTGGGGGCGAAGCAGTCGCGGTAGCGGCTGACGGCGGTCGCGGTGTAGCGGACGTTGCGGTGCCGGGTGTCGCCGAACTCCTGGCGGATCTCCGGCAGGTGCTGCGCCCCGCGGGCCACCGCGAGGGGCGGCAGCGGCACCGAGGTCGGTACCGGATCGGGGGCGTCGCTCCACTCGTCCCAGTCGGCCCGCAGTTCCAGTTGGGCGGTGCTCGGCGTGTGCAGTCCCAGGGTCGGGTCCTGCGGTGCGAGGACGGCGTACGTGTCGCCGGGGACACGGGAGGTGGACAGTCGGCCCGTGGGGGCGTCGAGCGGGCGGCGTACGGCGTGGACGAGTTCCAGCCGGTGCGGCGGGGTCAGCATCGGGTGGCGGCCCTTGGCCGCTGCCACGCCCGCGTCCAGGTCCTCGGCGTCGTCGGGGTTGGCGGGTTCCGGGGGCTCGCCGTCCCCGTCGCCGGTGACCAGCCGTCGGATCTCGAACCAGTCGAGCCGGTCCAGCAGGATCGTGGAGGACAGTTCGACGAGGACCCGTTCCCCCGGTGGCACCGTGATCCGGACGGTGGACGCCTCGGCCTCCTCGACGGGTGCGGGGCCCGCTTCGGCTCCCACCCAGTCGAGGTCCGGCTCCTCCCCCCTGCGGCCGGCGGGGGCCAGTTCGATGCGTTTGGGGTCGAGGTCGGGCCAGTTCCCGGCCCACGGGCGCGGGTCGGTGATCCGGCGGGTCGGTCCGCCCGGCTCGGGGACGACGGTCGCGGCGACGCCGAGGGCCATCGGGTCCGGCAGCGCGGGGTCCGGGGTGGCGGCGCCCGCGCGGTTGGCCAGGGTCCGGCCGTTCTCCGCTTCACCGCTGAACACGCCGTGTTGTTCGGCGAGTTGGAAGGTGGTCGGCGGTGCGGAGAGGGTGCGCCGGTCGTTGGCCGGGTAGGCGGCGTCCCCGTCGAAGTCCTCGGTGCGGAAGGAGCCGTCGGGCCGGGGCGTCGTCCGTACCACCAGGCGTTCCAGGGTGCCGCCCGGGCCGAGCACCTTCGCGTCCACGAGGAACCTGCCCGGCCGGGCAGGGTCGGGGACCAGCAACCCCGGCGGCACGGTGAGTTCCGGCGGCGGCACCGGCTCCCACCGGGTGTAGGGCACCTCGCCGGTCGGCTGGGAGTCGGCGTCGCGATCGTCCACGTCGAGGCCGCCGCCGGCGATGTCGGCGACCCGTGCCCGCAGTTGGTAGATCCGGCCGAACCGCAGCTCGGGCAGGCTGTTCTTGGCGGGCCTGCACGTCACGGTGAACCGGTACGGGACCAGCTCCTCGGCCTGTGCGGTGGCGGCGGCCGGTCGCCGGGCGCCGTCGAAGGCGGGTCGGGGCGCGGCCAGGCTCCAGCCGCTCCACTGGGCGACGACCTGGTCGGTGCGCACCCCGTCGCGTTCCTTGAGCACCGCGTGCGGTTTGAGGTGCCCCTCCTCCTCGACGGTGAGCCGGGGGCCGACCGGTTCGCCGTCGACGGCGTAGTCCGCGGTGCGGGCGTGCAGCGAGAACCAGGTGTTGCTGTTCTGCGGGCGGACGTCGATGCGGTACCCGAGGACCAGGTCGTCCGCGGCGAACACCCGGTCGGCGAGTGCCTCCTCGGCTCCCCGGTCGCTCAGGTCCTGCAACTGCCGGGCACGGTCCTTGCGGACGAGTTGCAGACCGGCCGACTTCAAGGTGGGCAGCAGCAGCGGCCCCTCCCCGTCGGGGCCTGCGGGGCCGTCGCCCGCACCGTCCTCGTCGGCATCGCCGAGGACGACGCGTGCGGTGTTCCGCAACTTGTCGACCCCGCCGTGCACATCGAGGGTGATGACGTCCCAGGTGTCCTCGTCGGAGAGGTCGACGAAGCCCGATCTGATGTCACCGGCGGACGCCGGGAGAAAGTGGCGGCCGTCGAACTCGTAGAGCGTCCAGGGCGACTCCACCGGGATCGGGGACTCCGGCCAGCGCACCCGTACCCGGGCCGGTGGCCCGTTCTCGCTCCGCGGGAGCCCGTCGACCGGCACGTCGAACTCCACGATCAGGCCGAGCATGCGCAGGACGAACGGGTGCTCGCGCAGCAGCGAGACCGCGCGGTGGAAGTCGAGCCGGGTGAAGACGGGCTCCGGTGCGGGGGGCACGGGGGCGGCGTCCGGCGGGCCCTGCCACTGCGCCAACTCGTCCCGGACGACGGCCGGGTCGCCCGGCTTGTTCGCCGCCGCCCGGTAGGTGGTCCGCACCGCGTCGAGGTCCTGCAACGTCGGATCGACGCCCAGCACCCGGTACCCCGCGGGCGGCTGCCACGGGGTGACCCCGATCCCGTGCCC
This sequence comes from Streptomyces sp. NPDC127068, assembly GCF_042724695.1. Lineage (NCBI taxonomy): Bacteria > Bacillati > Actinomycetota > Actinomycetes > Kitasatosporales > Streptomycetaceae > Streptomyces > Streptomyces sp. NPDC127068. The sequence continues at coordinate 87,475 of NZ_JBHXEN010000019.1, forward strand.
GAAGAAGCCCCGCCAGGCGTCGCTGCGCGCTTCCCGGCGCGGGGTGCTCGGGACGGTACGTGTCGGTTGCCCCGCCGGCTGCACCTCGACGACCGGCTCCGCCGCGTTGATCACCGCCGGCCAGTCGGTCAGCACGGCGCCGGTCAGTTGCTCGGTCAGCCGGGGGACGATCAGCACGCGCAGGGTGGCGCGGTCGGCCTCCGCGTCGACCCGGCCGCCCGGTACCGCGATCCAGCCGAGGGTGCTCATCACTCCTGCCCTTCCGCGAACGCGCCCCGGTAGTCGTCCCACTCCTGGGCGCTCGCACCGGGTGCGGCGGCGGGCAGGGGTTGCGGCCCCCGGTCCCGTCCGCCGCCGGCCAACACCCAGGTGCCCGTGTCGATCTCGACGGATTCGCTGAACAGCGTCAGGTCGATCTCCAGCACGAGGGTGGCCCGCCCGGTCATCTCATTGGTGTCGCTGTGGTACTCCAGGGTGATGGTCAGCTCCACGGACACGGTGACCAGCCCGAGGACGCTGACGTGTCCGCCGAGCCGCAGGTAGCCGCCGAGCACGAACGTGCCGTCGGCGAGCCGGAGGTGGACGCCGCCCATGGCGTGCACCTCGCCGGAGGCCACGAGGAAGTCGACCGCGACCGAGGCGCCGAACTCCAATGCCGCCTCCAGCCGCCGCAGACCGGTCCGGTCGATGACCACGTCGACGTACCCGCCGCCGCCGAACATCAGGACGGACAGGTTGAACGGCTTCTCCCGGCTGGCGAAGCCGAGGGAGACGGTGACGGGCCGGGTGTCGAAGGGCACGTCGATACCGGCGTGGAAGGCCAGTCCGGTCATCCGGAAGACGCCCGCGGTCACGTCCGGGACCGGCAGCGCGTAGGTGGCGGACACCCCGGTGGTCGAGGATTCGATCTGCGGGGCCGAACCGCCGAGGTCCACCTGTTCCTGGAGTTCCTTCAGCAGGTTCAGCGGTCCGAAGAACTCCGCGTGGATGCCGTCGATCCTGAGGGTGGGCGGCTGCCCGCCCTCCTGGATGAACTCGATCTTGTCGAAGGAGACCTCAAGCAGCTTGTCGGCCCGGTCGGGCAGTGCCAGCGCCACGTTCGTCACCGTGCAGGTGACCTTCTGTCCCTCGGCGGCCATGACGACGTCGAGGTCCAGCTCGGACTCCCCGCCGTGCCCGGTGACGAACGATCCCGCACCGGTCGCGAGCTTCACCCGGCGCCATTGCAGGGTGATCCTCGGCGGCCGGCCCTCCTGCGGCTCGGTCAGGACGGCCGGCGGTGCCTTCAGCACGTCCGCGTCGATGAGGTCGGACAACCGGTAGCCGAGCAGGGTCGCGGTGTCGCCGAGGATCTTCGCGGGGTCCAGCTTGCCGGCGGCGTTCCGGTCGAGGAGTCCGGCCACGTTGACGGGCCCGTCCAGGCGGGAGATGCCGTCCGCGACGAGGTCGGGCGCGACCAGGCCACCGCTACGCGCACTGTTCTCGGTGAACTTGACGGCCAGGTCCTCGACCCCGACCGGCAGCACGAACGGCACCTTGAGCTCGGGCTCCGACCGGAGCAGCGCGCCGCTGAGGGCCAGTCGCACCGTCGACTTCTCCGGGCCGAGCAGCGCGCGCACCGCGGGCAACGTGGCGTCGAACCCCCAGCGGCCTTCGGGTGGTCGCCGCCCCTCCTCGGCTGCGGGTTCGACTCCGAGCCGGGCGCGGTAGCCGCCCTCGTGCCGGGTGCCGACCACGTGCAGCCGGGCGACCTCGCACACGTCCTGGGTCACGGGCGCGGCCGAGCGGACCAGGTCGATCCGGGCGCCCCGCGTGTCCACGACCGCGCCGCCCACCCCCTGGTGGGTGGCCCTGAGCCAGTCCGCCACCTCGCTGTCGGTGAGGGAGACGAACGGCGGGTCGAACAGCCCCTGCGGTTTGTCGATGTCCTCCAGGAACACCAACGGCATCGACACGTGGAGGTCGCCGAGCCGGCCGCGCAGCCGCACCGGGAAGTCGATGGCCGTGCCGCCGGCACCGGGCACGAAGAGCACGCGGAGCGAGACCAACCCGTGGTGCGGGAGGGCGTCGATCTTCTCGTCGACCTCCGCCAACTCCTCCTGGAGGTTCAGGTAGGCCCGCGCGGCCGACGCGTCCGGGGTCTGTCCGTCCGCCAGGTCCTCGATCGGCGGGGAGCCGGAAGGCCGTCCCCCGTCGACGTAGAGCCGCTCGTAGACGGACCGGGCACCGGTCAGCAGCCCGCTGCGCGCCCCGAGGAGTGCTTCCAGCTCCGGCACGGGGAACTCCTTGAACTCCTCGTTCAAGGGGGTGACGCCTTCGAAGAACGTCCGCTCGATCTCCACCTCCTCGAAGGGGAAGGCGGCTTGGAGCCCCGGGTCGGCGGGCTCCTGCCGGACGGGGTCCGTGATCGTGAGGGTGGTCGACTTCCGCAGGTGGGCGATCGCGCCCTGAGCGGTCGACGCGAAGACGCGCTCGGTGGACTCGGTGTACACGGCCCGCTGCCCGAAGGGGTAGAGCACCCCTTTCGTCACCGTCCGCACCTTGCGGTCACGGCCGAGCGTGGCGTCGTGTTCCCACCGGAAGGTGCCCCAGTCCCCCGCGGCGGTCAACGAGCCGCCCAGGGAACTCAGGGCCAGCCGGTCGATCCGGGCGGTGGGCGGCTCCAGCAGGATGCGGGCCCGGGACGCCCCGGTCAGCGGCACGGGGAACGGGTCGTTCGAGGTGGCGGAGAGGGGACGCAGGGTGAGCCCGGCCGGGGCGCCCGCAGCCGTTCCGGCGGCCGAGACGGTCGTCTGCCAGAGCCCGACCGACTCCGTGGGGGACCGCACGGCGGCGGCCGGGTGCGCACACCGCACCTCGCCCTCCGCGGGCGGGTGCGGGGAGAGCACCAGCCCGTACGGGATCTCCAGGGCCGTCTTCCTGTCCTGGGTGCCCGTACCGGGCAGCAGCCGGCCGCGACGCACGGCGTCCAACACGCCCTCCGCCGTCAGCGGCACCGGCGGGTCACCGCTCGGGAAGCCCACCACGATCCGGCTGGCCCCCGACAGCGCCGCCCGCCAGGTGGGGAACCCGCCCGTGGCGCCCGGAGGGAGCCCCGGCACCACGGCGCCCACGGCGGGGACGACCTCCTCGGCCACGTGCTGCGGCGGCAGCAGCACCGTCAGTTCCGCCCCGGCGCCGGGGACCAGTTCGGCCGGTGCGCCCGGTGGGGTGCGGACGGTGAACCCGCTCCACCGCACGCCCAGCAGGACCAGGTCCTCCGGCCGCACGAGCAGCAGATCGGGGTCGAGCGGCAGCGGCGTCATGGTCTGCGGTGCCGGCTCGGGCTCGGCCGGGTCCATGACCGCGTCGTCGAGGACCAGGGGCACCGCCTCGCCCATGCCGCCCCCGGGGTCGACGGTGAAGTGGTAGTAGTGGAAGGCGCCGTCCGGGCGCCGGTGGAGCGTCTCGAAGTCGTCCTCCCCGAGGGACCAGGCGGCCGGGGGAAGGGCACCGGATTCCAGGGTGCTCGGCCCCGCCCATGCCGCGGGGGTTCCCGGGGTCGGCGGTTCCAGGGTCCAGCGGACGACGGAGCCGTCCGCTTCGCGGGCGATCAGCACGAGCCGTTCGCCGCCGAACGCCACCAGGTGCACCTCGCTCACCACGGGCTGCGGTGCGCCGGGCGGCGGCATCTCCAACCGCTTCTCGGCGTCGAACCAGCGCGCCCCGTTCCAGCCCCAGTGCAGGGGCACTCCGTCCGAGCCGACGGCGAAGACGTCCAGCCGGCGGGGTGCGGACGAGTCCACGGTCGGTCGGCCGACGAGGTGGCCGCCGCCCCGCGGGGTGGACGTCCAAGAGGTGCCTTCCTCCTTCGACCACTGCCGCAGCCCGCCGCCGGAGGCCGCCGCGAACACGTCGATGACGCCGGCGGTCCGGCAGATCGCCACCGGACGGGACGCGGCGAGGTCGGAGGTCAGCCGACGGGGCGCGGTCCACCAGGCCCCGGGGCGGTGCAACCAGCGCCGGATCTCCCCCTCGACCCCGAGGGCGAAGACGTACACGTCACCCGCCACGAGCACTTCGGGGTCGGTGAGGCAGAACCCGGGCAACACGTCCTCGGCCGGCGGACCCAGCGGTCCCGCGTGAGCCGGCCCGTCCCAACTCCAGTCGACGATCCGCTGCCCCGACCTGCCCAGGAGGTGCAGTCGCCCCTCCGGGAAGTCACGGGCGACGGGGTCGGAGTCGAAGCGCCCGCCCAACAGTTCCGGGCCGTACAGCCCGTCCGCGGTGTGCCAGTAGTGTTCGACGTTCCCGCCGTCCCCCCGGACGAAGACGTCGAACACCCCGATGTCCGAAGGCAGCACCGACAAACGGTGGTGCAAGGCTGAACGATCAAAATCCGTCACGGCACGTACATCTCCCGCCGGACGCGCTATCGATGGCTCCGTGAATGCGTGACCGACGCGGGCGCGCGCGAGGGTCCACGGCCATTCATCAGGTTATCCCCAGCGGTCCTCGCCCGCAGCGCGGCGGCGGCGACGGGCGTATGCTGGGAAATGAAGTGCGTTTCGATGTGAGCACCGGATCGGAGTTCGTCCGCACCCGTCCTGAGGCATCATCAGGCGATGTCGTTGACGTGACGGTCGGTGCCCCGGGAATTCCCGTAGGAATGCTTCCCGAACACCGGCGCAGATGTTTTCACTTCCCTGGGAGTTGCGCCATGACGGACATCGTCTTCGCCGACAGCGCCAACCCGATCACCCCGGACAAGGCGATCATCCATGACAACGAGTCCTTCCGCGTCCAGTGGGCCGCGCTCAACGTCAGCACGCAGGACTTCCCCGCCTTCGTCGACCGCCTGTTGATCGAGAGCATCCCGGAGGGGTGCCCCGGCTCGGACGACACCGAGCACGAGGCCGTCTTCGACAGCGAGGTGGACGGCGACGCCAACGACTTCTCCGAACCGGACCTGCTCGCCGGTGGCACGGGGCCCGTGCTGAATCCTTCGGTCGGCCCGTTCCCGGTGGGGGACTACCGACTGACGGTGACGCTCGCGAACGACCTCGGCGTGGGGCACACCACGTTCCTCTGCATCCCGATCGTGGCGGCGGTCTGACGGCCGGAATCCCCTAAGCCGGAATCCCGTAGGCCGGAATCCCGTAGGCCGGAGAATTCCGTAAGCCGGAATCCCGTAAGGAGGTCCCGTCGTGGGTTTCCACCTCATCATGTCCAATCCCTTTTCGACCGGTGCGAACGGACTCTTCCACGGAGGTCCGAGCGGACATCCGGGAACCACCTGGTACAGCTCGTTCGGCATGGACCTCGGCGCGCCGGTCGGAACCACGGTGCGTGCGGTGTTCGACGGCGAAGTCACCGACTTCAAATTGCCGGCCGGCACCTCGACCGAGTACGGGCACCAGATCTGGGTGCGGGCCAAGACCACCGATCTGGTGCCGACCGCTCCCGGGGGAGTCGGCATCTTCTACACCCATCTGCAAGCCGATCCCGGCATCGCGATCGGCGTGACCGTGCACCGGGGGGACCCGATCGGCTCGGTGGTGTCCTTCCCCGGAGTTCCCGTCCACCTCCACTGTGCGATCGCGGAACGCCGCGGGGGCACCAACTTCGGCGTGGACCTGTACGCCGACTTCAAGGCGACGATCAACTCGACGACGGAGATGAACGTGCTGTTCCCCCAGGACGGCACTGCGGCGAAGGTCGACTGACGCCCACGGGTTCGGTGCTCCGGGTGCTGTGGGGGGCTACTCCTTCCGCACCCGCGCCCGGTCGAGGGCCCACGCACCCAGGCCCACCAGCACGGCCGCCCCGGCCCCGTACACCGGCAACCACCGGGTCGTGGTGGCCGACAGGCAGTCCGCCACGGCCTCATGGCGGTGGGCCTCCCGGGCACGGGCCAGGGCGGCGCCGTCGCGACCGGCCAGCTCCGCCAACGCGGCCTCCGTCTGGAGCGATGCGTACCGGCCCAGCTCCGGGCACCCGTCACGGGTGTCCGGCATCGGGAACAGCCACCCCCAGCGTTGCAGCGCCGGGGCCAGGGTGATCGCCACGCACAGGCCGATGACCATCGAGAACGCGACCAGGTTCCGCAGGTACGCGGAGCGCAGGCCGGGCGTCCACCGCGGCAGCCGGTAGGAGGAGAACACCAGGGCGAGGAGCGTCACCCCGATGTAGGCGGAGAACCACTGCCAGGACCCCTGGGTGAGGGCGAACGTCAACACGGCGGCCAGCACGATGCCGATGACCCCCGGCTGCGCGGGCACGTCCCGCTTCGCCGACTCGGCCGTCGATCGGCTGGCGCCCGGCGGGCTGGGGTCTTCCACGGCGGCTCCTGCACGGTGGGGGGCGACCCCCAGCATCCGGCCGGGTCGCACCCCGGCCCGGCGCCATGCCGGACCGAGCCGCAAGTCCCCACCGGTTGGCGGCGCCCTGCACGCCGCCGTCCCGACGGAGCGGGCGTCAGCGCGCCGCGAGGTCCGCCAACAGCTCCGCGGCGGGCCGCGGGTGGGCGAGCCAGTGCAGATGGCTCCCTCCGAGGGTCCGGACCTCGAAGGGGTTGTCGGGCGTGAGCGCGTCCCCCTCGCGGATCAACCGGTCCTGCATGGCGAGCGGAATGCTGGCGTCGGCGGCCAGCCGCACGTAGGTCCGGGGAATCCGGCCCCAGGTCGCGGCCCGTGCCCGGTCGGCCGACGTACCGGCGTCCAGGTTCTCGTCGGGCTGGAAGGTGTTCAGGAAGTTCAGGAACTCGTCATCGGTGAGGTCGGCGGCCGTCGCCCGCTTGAACGCGGCCAGCGTCGCCGGGTCGGCGGTGCGGAAGTTGCACCGGAGCAACCCGAGTTCGGCCGGGTTCCCGACGAACGCGGCGGCGAGGGCCGCCGGATCGACGTCCGCCATCTCCGGCTCGGCGTAGTAGTCGCCCACCTCCAGATCGACCGGGCACCAGGCGGCGACGTACACGATCCGGTCGATCAGGTCGGGCCGGGCGTTGGCGACGGCGGTGATCGTGATGCCGCCCCGGCTGTGCGCGACGAGGACGGTGGGCCCGTTCCGCCGGGCCCGTTCGAGGGCGTCGATCACACGGGCCGCGTTGTCGGCGAGCGTGACGCCCTTGATGCGCCCCGGTGCCACGGCGAGGGCGTCGAGGTCCTGGGGCGCCTGGTAGGCCGCGGGGTAGGTCGCCTCGAACCCGTGCCCCGGGAGGTCCACCGCGGCCGAGCGGTGCCCGAGCAGGGCCAGTTCGGCTTGGAGCGGCGCGAACGAGAACGAGTTGGCGAAGGCTCCGTGCACCAGGACGTACGTCGGTTGATTGGGCATGCCCCACCCTCCAACAGAACGATCTTCACGACAAGTTGTCACCGCCCCGCACTCGTGTGACGTTCCGCCCACTGCGCCCCCGGGCGTACGCCCGGGGGCCACCGGGGCCGTCCCGCTCGTGGCCGACGGCCCGATGCCCGGACGGGCCGCGACCCGGCAGCGTGGACACCGTGATCGAAGCGACCGAACTCACCAAGCGATACGGCGCGACCACCGCCGTCGACCGACTGTCGTTCACCGTCCGTCCCGGGGTGGTGACCGGATTCCTCGGCCCGAACGGGGCCGGGAAGACCACCACCCTGCGGATGGTCCTCGGACTGAACCGGCCCTCCGACGGCACCGTCACCGTCGACGGGCAGCCGTTCGGCGACCGGCCCCGTGGCCTACGGCACGTCGGCGCCCTCCTCGACGCCCACGACGTGCACGGCGGGTGCACCGCCCGCGCCCATCTGACGGCACTGGCGGTCGGCAACGGGCTGCCCCGCCGCCGGGTCGCGGAGGTACTGACCGAGGCGGGCCTGTCCGAGGTGGCCGGACGCCGGATCGGCGGGTTCTCGCTGGGCATGAAACAACGGCTCGGCATCGCCGCCGCCCTGCTCGGCGATCCCCCCGTCCTGCTCTTCGACGAGCCGCTCAACGGCCTCGACCCGGAGGGCGTGCGCTGGGTGCGGAACTTCTTCAAGCGACGGGCGGACGAGGGCCGCACCGTGCTCGTCTCCAGCCATCTGATGCGGGAGATGGAGCAGACCGCCGAGGAACTGATCGTCATCGGCCGCGGCCGGCTGATCGCGGCGGAGGGCTTGCGGGACTTCGCGGCCCGCAGCACCCGACGCCGGGTGAGCATCCGCACGCCCGACGCGGACGCCCTGTCCGGGCCGTTGACGGACGCGGGGGCGACGGTGCGGGCGGAGCCCGACGGGGCGTACACGGTGACCGGTCTGCCCGCGGACCGCATCGGCGAACTCGCCTTCGCGCACGGGGTGCGCCTGCACGAACTCAGCCCCCATGCGGCCTCCCTGGAGGAGGCGTTCATGGAACTCACCGCACAGGGCGTCGAATACGCCGCAGGAGCCCCCCGATGACGACACTCCCCGTACGCGACCGCGCCGCCGCCCGTCCTGCGGCCCCCGCCCCGGCACCGGCCCGGTTCCGGCACCTGCTGGCCGCCGAGTGGATCAAACTCTGGTCGCTGCGCTCCACCCACGGGGTGCTCGGCGTCGGCGCGCTGACCGTGATCGGCATCAACGTGAACTCCGCCGTGTCCAACGCGGACCGGCTGGCGCACCAGCCGGAGCCGCCGCCGGGCGCTTCGGCCCGCCCCGAGATGCTGTTCGACCCGCTCGCCACGGCCTTCGTCGATCCCGCCTGGCAACTGTTGATGATCATCGCCGCGGCGGTGGGCGCGATCACGGTCTTCGGCGAGTACGCCAGCGGGCTGATCCGGACCACCTTCGCCGCCGTCCCCGACCGACAGGCGGTGATCGCCGCCAAGGCGACCGTGGTGTCGGCGGTCATGCTGGCCCTCGGCACGCTCGTCTCCGGCGCCTCCTTCGGCCTCACCCAGCTGCTGCTACGGGACCACGGCGGCCTGTCGCTGGGCAGCCCGGGCGCCCTGCGCGCCGTGGTCGCAGCCGCCCTGGTCGCCCCGCTGTGCGCGCTGGTCGGCATGGCGGTGGGCGCGACCGTCCGGCACGCCGCCGGCTCCGTCGTCACCGTCATCGCCCTGCTGCTCCTGCTACCGGCGTTCTTCCGGGGCGAGCGCTACCGCTGGGTCAAGGAGATCGGCAACGCCATGCCGCTCAGCGCCTGGACGCGCCTGGTGACGAACCCGGAACGGTGGCGCCCCCCGGGCAAGTACCCGCTGACCGTCGCCGAGGCGTGGACCGTGTACGGCGCGTGGGCCGCGGTCGCGGTGCTCGTCGCGGTGCTCGTGGTGCGCCGCCGGGACGTCTGAGCCCGACCGGGACGCGGGGACGCCCGGACGCGGCGACGCCCTGACGCCGGGGCGTCCTCGCGATGACGGCCGGGTCAGTCGGTGGCGAGCAGCGAGAGCGTGTCGATCACGCGGTTCGAGAAGCCCCACTCGTTGTCGTACCAGGCGACCACCTTGACGTGCCGGCCGTCGACGCGGGTCAGCGCCGAGTCGAAGATGGCCGAGGCGGGGTTGCCGGTGATGTCGGACGACACGAGCGGGTCGTCCGAGTACTCCAGCACCCCGGCGAGCGGCCCCTGCGCCGCGGCCCGGTACGCCGCCAACACGTCCTCGCGCGTCACGTCCCGGGCGACGGTCGTGTTGAGTTCGACGATCGACCCCACCGGAACCGGCACGCGGATCGAGTCGCCGGACAGCTTCCCGTCGAGGTTCGGCAGCACCAGGCCGATCGCCTTGGCGGCGCCCGTCGTGGTCGGCACGATGTTCACGCCGGCGGCGCGGGCCCGGCGGGCGTCGCGGTGCGGACCGTCCTGGAGGTTCTGCTCCTGCGTGTAGGCGTGCACCGTCGTCATGAAGCCGTGCTCGATGCCGGCGAGGTCGTCGAGCACCTTGGCCAGCGGGGCGAGCGCATTGGTCGTGCACGAGGCGTTCGAGACGATCGTGTGCACGGCCGGGTCGTACGCGTCGGTGTTGACCCCGAACGCGAGCGTGACGTCCGCTCCGGTCGCCGGCGCACTGACCAGTACCCGCTTGGCGCCCGCGTCGAGGTGGGCGCGGGCGGCCGTGGCCGAGGTGAAGCGGCCGGTCGCCTCCAGCACGAGGTCGACGCCCAGCTCGGCCCACGGCAGCCGTCCCGGTTCGCGTTCGGCGAGCACCGTGATCCGTCGACCGTCGACGACGAGGGCGTCCCCGTCGACGGTCACCGGGCGACCGAGCCGGCCCGCCGTCGAGTCGTAGGCGAGCAGCCGCGCCAGCGCGGCGGGCTCCGTGAGGTCGTTGACGGCGACGACCTCCAGATCGCTTTCACGTTCGAGCAGGGCGCGCAGCACGTTGCGTCCGATGCGGCCGAATCCGTTGATGGCGATGCGAGTCATGAGTGGTGTCCCCTTGTTCGGTTCCCCACCAGGTTCCCGCCCGGCGTCCGCCGGTGACAGCGACGTGATCGCCACGGTCCGCAAGGATCGTGCCAGGTGACGGCCGACTACTCGCCGCGGGCTGCTCGCTGCGGGCTATTCGCCGCGGGCGAAGGTGCGCCGGTACTCGCTGGGCGTGGTGCCGAGGATGCGCTGGAAGTGCAGCCGCAGATTCGCCCCGGTGCCGAGCCCGGCGTCGGCGGCGATCTGCTCGATGCCCCGCTGCGAACGTTCCAGCAGCTCACGGGCCACGTCGACGCGGGCCCGCATCACCCACTGCATCGGCGTGTACCCGGTGTCCTCGACGAAGCGCCGCGAGAACGTGCGCGGCGACACCGCCGCGTGCCGGGCGAGCACGTCGAGGGTGAGGGGCTCGCCGAGCCGGTGCAACGCCCACTCGCGGGTGGCGGCGAACCGCTCGCCGAGCGGCTCGGGCACGCTGTACGGCACGTACTGCGCCTGACCGCCGCTGCGGTAGGGGGCCGCGACCAGGCGCCGGGCCGCGTGGTTCGAGGCGGCCACCCCGAGGTCGCCGCGCAGGACGTGCAGACACAGGTCGATGCCCGAGGCGGCACCGGCCGAGGTCAGCACGCTGCCCTCGTCGACGAAGAGCACGTTCTTGTCGACCCGGACGAGCGGACGTTTCGCCGCGAGGGCCCGCGTGTAGTGCCAGTGCGTCGTGGCGCGCTTGCCGTCGAGCAGCCCCGTCGCGGCGAGCGCGAAGGCACCCGTCGAGATGGCGGCGAGCCGCGCACCCCGGCCGTGGGCGGAGACCAGCGCATCGACGACGGCCGGCGGCGGGTCCTCGCGGTCCGGGAACCGGTAGCCGGGCACGAAGACGATGTCGGCCCAGGCGAGCGCACTGAGGTCGTGGGCGACGTGGTACGACAGACCGTCGCCGCCGGCCACGGGACCGGTCGCCGCGCCGCACACCCGCACCTCGTACGGCATGCTCGCGCGGGTGGTGAACACCTGCGCGGGAATGCCGACGTCGAGCGGCTTCGCACCTTCGAGGACGAGGACGGCGACGCGATGCAGGGGTGAGGCTGGCACGGGAAGAGGGTACGCAGGGCGGCCGGCCCCGTGCCGTGGCCACGCATCAGCCGGCCGAAGCCCCGGTCCCGGTACCGGTCCCGGCGTCGATGTCGGTGTCGGCGTCGGTGCCCTGACCCAGGCCGAGGGCGGAGAGCATCCGGTCGACCTCCCGCTCGTCGGCGCCCTCGACGAGGACGTCGCCCCCCACCCGTAGATCGAGGTGCGCGAACCGGGGTGCCAGTTCGGCGAGAACGGCCGACGGCTCCCGGTCCGCGTCCGTGTCCTCGATCACCAGCTCCCGGATGCTCAGCTCTTCGAGCTGGGGAAGGACCGAGGACCCGGCGAGCACGACGAAGTCGCCCGCCCCGTCCGGCTCGAAGCACGCCCGGCGCAGATCGAGGCTCCGCAGCCGCGGGCAACCCCCGCCAGCGCGCCCTGGACCTGTTCGACGCCTTCGGCACCGAGGAGAAGACGCTCCACGCCAACCTGGGCGGACACACCGGCACCCCGTGGTTCGAGGTGGACGACGGGAACCGGTTCTTCGACCGGCACCTGAAGTGAGCCGGGGTCCCCGCGACCGGTAACGAACGGGAGGCCGCGGCCGGTTGACGCCCCGAGCGCGCCGGCCGCGGCCCCCGGTGCGATCATCCGTCCATGGACGCGAGCGCAGGAACGATGATCGCCGTCCCGTCGGGGCGGGTGACGCTGTCGGACCGGCGGACGCAGCGCAGCTGGTCGGTCGAGCTCGCGCCCTACGAACTCGCGGCGCTGCCCGTCACCCAGGCCCGGTACGAGCAGGTCACCGGTCTGCGACCGAGCACCGCCCAGGGGGCCGGCCTGCCCGTGGAGAGCGTTTCCTGGTGGGACGCGGTCCGGTTCTGCAACGCCCTGTCCCGACGCGACGGGTTCGCGTCCGCCTACCACCTCCACGCCGACGGCGAAGGCATCGCGTGGGACCCGTCCGCGGACGGGTACCGGCTGCCGACCGAAGCCGAGTGGGAACACGCCTGCCGTGCCGGTACGACCGGACCCCACTACGGACCCCTCGACGAGATCGCCTGGTACCGCGGCAACTCCCGGGAACAGATCCACGACGCGGGTGGCAAACGGCCCAACCCGTGGGGCTTCCACGACATGCTCGGGAACGTCTGGGACTGGTGCTGGGACGTCTACGACGCCGAGGTCTACGGCGACTACCGGGTGCTGCGCGGCGGCGGCTGGTTCGACGAGCACTGGAGCTGCCGGGCCTCCGCGCGGCGCCGCAGCCACCCGACCTTCCGGGTCGACGACGTGGGATTCCGCCTCGCCCGCTCCCTCGCGCCCTGACCCGCGCCGCGGGTCAGCCCACGGGGTACAGCTGCCAGCGGCGGTCCGACACTTCGATGTCGCCGTTGATCTGGCCCAGGATGGCCAACCGCCGCGGATGTCCCCGCCGCTGAGATTCCTCCTCACCCACAGAGCTCCCCTCAGGATCGAGGGAATCCGTCAGTACGCGACAGCGCGCGACCGCGAGTGGCGACCTGTGCCATGAGCCTGGACGCGCCGATCGACGCTGAAGCGCTACTTGACCAAGTGGAAGTCGGGATGCCGCAGCCAGGCTTCCAGAAACTCCATGTCTCCGACATGTCGAAGCCACCGGCCTCCACCGTCGGTGTCATAGGAGACCTCCACGAGCCTTCCCGGGAGGTCTGATGCCAGTGCTCTCGCCCGAGCCAGGACTGCTTCGTTGCTCGTGTCGTCTCCCGCGGTGCGGTGACCACCCAAGAGGCCGTCGAAATCGACCAGCGCATCGAGACGGCGGGCGAGAGCGAACGTCAGGTGGCCGAGCAGCACGTGGTTCACCGACCCCGAGCAGCCGGCGCCGACTGTCAGCCCCTGCACTGGTGACCGCGAGAATGCCGAGTAGTCCTCGTCCTCGGCGGGGATCTCCTCGTCCTCCGACAGGAAGAACACGCCGACTTCGGCCGGGTCGAGGGCAGGCAGGTCCAGGGCCGAACCGTCTCGCACCCAGAAATCCACGTCACCGCTGGCCTTGGCCTCCACCGGCTCGCAGAAGGTCTCCAACCACGGGACCACATCGGCCAGGATGTCCGCGAACCCGCGTGGTTCGAAGAGCCACAGTCCCATTGCCGGTCCCGACATACCGCCCCCAGAGCCTCGTGACCCAAGCGCCACCGGGACCCAGTTCTACCAGGTCCCGACGGCGGACGTCTGATTCATGTGGGCCACGGCCCAAGCCACGGCGGGCCATGAGCTGATGTCCGGGCAGTAGTCGGTCGACTGGCTGCTGACCTCCTCGACCACCCACCGCTCGGACTCCTCGCGGAAGTTCATCTCACCGGCGCCAACCTAGTGGCTCACACAGCCGGGGCCTGGGGAGTTGCCGCTCGGCGACTACGGCCGACTGGTGACAGAAAACCCCTGCGAAGTGACAGTCATCGCTGCGAGTCACACCCGCTGTGACTCGCAGCGATAACTGTCACCGAGCGGGGGATCTGACCTGGTCCTCTCGGTCGAGTTCGCAGCGATAGTTGTCACCAGTTGCTCGGGCTAGTTGTCACAAGGCGCGTGCTTGCAGTCGGGTTGTCACCAATTTCGAAGTGTGCCGGTGCGGGCGTCGTGGTGGGCGTCTGCTTGAAGGCATGGCCGATGAGTACGGACTGCTGCCTGTGGCGGCCCCCGAGGCGGGGGCGGTGTGGTCACACCGCTGCCGCTGGGACGACTTGCTCGTACGGGCGTCGGTTGCCTCTGGACGTCAGGATCTGGATCTTTCGGATGGCTGGACTCGTCGCTGGGCGGTCACCTTGAACCTCGGAGGCGGCGAACTGATCGTGCCGGTCCGGGACCTTGCCCAGGTTCAGCTTCCTGGGGTCGGGCCGGTTCGCTGGTTCTCGTGGCATCGGCGGCAGCGTCATCGGCCTGGGCTTCAGTACATGGTCAGCACTGGGCGGCATCACGGCTTCGAGAGTCTGGAGGAAGCGAAGGTTCTGCTCGCGCTGGATTTCGCCTGCCAGGTGCGGGAAGTGGTCCCGCAGCCTTTGAAGCTGCAGTTCCGGACCGGCGGCGGGCCGCGTGTCCATGTTCCGGACTTCCTGGTGCTGTCCCGGGCCGGGGTGTGTCTGATCGATGTCCGACCGCTTGACCGGGTGCGCGCGAAGGACGTCGAGTCGTTCGCCGCCGCCTTTGAGATGGCACTGGCCTGCGGCTGGGAATACGTAGTGGCCGCAGACTGGAGGCGACACGTCTTCAACGGGCTGGACACTTTGTCCTGCCAGCGCCGCCCGCTGCCCGATCCACTCGGGCTGCGGGCGGATCTCTTGGAACGGGCTCGGTCTCGGGTGACGTTCGGGGAACTCGTGGCTGCCTCCTCGGTTCCTGCGCTGGCTAGGGCGGAGTTGCTGCACCAGCTCTGGCACCGTTCCCTCGGTATCGATCTCTCTGTCCCGCTGAGTGACCACTCGCTGGTCGAGCCCGCAGATGAGGCCCTGTGAATCCTCGGCTGGCGCTTGATCTCGCTCCGGGGGCCGGGCTCGTCCTGGACGGGGTGGAGTGGACTGTCGAACGGCATGAGCCCCATCTGGGACGGGTTGTAGTACGCGATCCGGCGGGAGCCCGCCAACAGCTGACCTTCCGGTTCCTCGTCAACCATCCGACTTGTCGGCCGTCCTCGCGCACATCGGCCGACGGCCCGGACCGCGGGCGGCAGCCCGCGTCCGTGGCTGATCTTCCGCCGGGGAAGCTGGAGTTGGTCCGGCTACGAATGGCCCACCTGCTGGAGGTGGGCACTGGGTTCCGTAGCGGGAATCCGGAGGATCCCAGGCCGGGAGAACCGAGGTCGTGTTACGACCCGGCCACCACCACGCTGACCGAGCGACGGTGGGCCAAGGTCGCCGAGCTGGCAGCGATGGACCGGCAGGAGGCCCGGCTGTTGGGACTGGATCGGGTCGGGTACCGCACGCTGATCCGCTGGGAGCGTGGCCGTGAGCGGTCCGGGCTGATCGGATGCGCTGATGACCGGTGGCTGCGGCCGGGCGGGCGCCGCCCGAGCATCCGCCCGGAGGTCCGGGAAGCGATCTTCGCGGTCCACGCCGAACTGCAGGGCCGGTCCCGGGTCGGGATGGCCACCCGCACCCGCCTGATCCATCAGTACGTACGCGAGACCTACGGGCCCGACCTGCACGTCCCGTCATACAACACGCTGCGGCAGGTCTGGCACGAGTGGTTTGGCCCCAGCGGGTCACGGCCGCGCAATCTGGGGGCGGCTGATCTGCCGGTACGGTCCGGGCATGTGCTGGTCGACCGTCCCGGGCAGGTGGTCGCACTGGACACCACGGTGCTGCCGGTGATGGTCCGCGAAGGTGTCTTCGGCGAGCCGGTCAGGGCCCACCTGACCCTCGCGCTGGATGTGTTCACCCACTCGCTCTGCGCTTTCCGGCTCACGCTGGTGTCGGACACCGCGGTGGACGCGGCGATGATGCTGCGTGACGTGATGCTGCCACTGCCGATGCGGCCGGAGTGGGGGCCGGAGATGGAGTGGCCGTATCCGGGGCTGCCGTCCGCGCTGGTGGCCGAGTTCGCCGGCCATCCGGTGGCCGGTCTGCCGTTCTTCAGCCCGGAGACAGTCACCACCGACCACGGGTCTGTCTATCGCAACCACCACCTGGTGGAGGTTGAGCGGAGGCTGGGCTGCAACATCCTTCCGGCCCGGGCCCTGCGGCCTCCGGACAAGCACGCCGTCGAGCGGGCCTTCGGCGCGATCAGGACGCTGCTGTTCGAGCACCTGCCCGGCTACACGGGCGTCGATGCCGCCGACCGCGGGGCCGCCCCCGAGGACGAGGAGGTGCTGACGCTGGAGGAGATGGAACACCTCGTCGCCACCTGGATCGTGGGCATCTGGCAGCGGAGGCACCTGGGAGAGTACGCCCCGGCCTGGGACGTCGGCGGCAGCCACAGCCCCAACACCCTGTTCGCGGCATCCTTCGAGCAGACCGGCCTGGGGCTGCGGCTGCCGCAACCGGACCTCTACTACGAGCTGCTGCCGTCCCATCCCATCTCCGTGCTGCGGGAGCGCGGAGTGAAGATCAAGGGCCTTTGGTATTACGGCGACGCGCTTGAGCCCTACCTGAACGAGCGCTCGACTCGGGGCGGGAGGTTCAAGGGCCGCTGGTGCGTCCACCGCGAACCGCGCGACCGCCGCACCGTGTTCTTCCAGGACCCCCTCACCCACAACTGGCACGAACTGCGCTGGACCGGACTGCCCCCGGTCGGCACGGTGCCCGCGTTCGGTGACCGACGGGTCTCCGAGCTACTGGCCGCCGCACGCGAGGCAGACATGCGGCCCCGCACGGATGCCGAACTTCTGCCCCTGCTGCTGGAGATCCTCGCCGCCCGGGCCCCGGTCAGCAGTTGGAAGACGGCCACCACCCGCTCCGAACGCATCAACCACGCCCGGGACGAGACCCAGGCCCGGGCCGCCGCCGAGGACCGGGCCGCTGCCCCGGCCCCCGTCTCACCCGTGACCCCCATGTTGCAGCGCGTCGAGCAAGCCGTCTCCGGCCTTGACGCCGAGCGCCGGCACCGCCGCGAGGAGGCGGTGTCAAGACGTCCCACCAAACCCGCGCGGCTGGGAGCGAGTTATCGCACCGGCAACCTGTTCCTGCTGCCCGAGGACGACACCGACCACCCCCAGCCAGGCCCGCCGGACGAGGGAGCGTGAGCCATGGACGACCGCGCCACGAGCGGTGATGGCGAGGCGGGCATCGTCTCGTTCCTGCGAGCCGGACCGCCACCGGACCGGCTCAGCTTCGAGGGATGGCAGCGTTGGCGCACGACCCGCAGCGCCTTCATCCCAGCTCCCCGGCTGAGCCCGGACCAATACCGGGCCCTGCCCACTCGCCGCCGGGCCCTGCACGATCTGCACCGCACCGCCTCGCACGTCAACCTCGGGCTGCAGGAGACTCCGATGAGCCGCCGGGTCACCACGCTGATGAGATCCCGCATCCAGAACAACGCTCTGAACTTCACCCCCGGCACCCGCGACGGCCTGATGATCAGCGGGGGCGGCTACCAGGGCAAGACCGAGACAGCATGCGAGGCCGCAGCGGCCTTCGAAGACTTCTGGCGCGACCTCCACCAGCAGCTCAACCCCAACGCGATCGAGGGGACCCGGGACCTGTTCGTCCCCGTCGCCTACTGCCAGACCCCGGTCAAGGCCACCCCGAAAGGGCTCTGCGAGGCGATCCTCGACTTCTACGGCGCTCCCTACGCCAAGACCCTCCGCGGCCTGATCCGCAGTGTCCGAGCCTCCCTGCACGACCACAACACCACCGTGCTGATCCTGGACGACATCACCCGGTTGAAGATGCACCGCGAGGACGACCAGGACACGCTCGACCTCATCCGCGACCTGATGTCCTTTAACGCCACCGTCATCCTCATCGGCGTCGACATCCCCGGCTCGGGCCTCCTGCGCGAAGGACGGCCCGACCCCCGCACTGGCCAGTGGACCCTGCCCAGCGCGCGGCGAGGCCGCAGCGACCAGGCCGCGACCCAGACCGAACGCCGCTTCGACCTGGTCGATCTCGACCTGTTCACCTACGACACTCCTCAGCAGATCAACGCCTGGATCGAGCACCTGGCTGGCACCGAGGAACAACTCCGACTCCTCGGTGCCCGGGACGGCATGCTCACTGATGGCGACATGCCCGAATACCTCTTCCGCCGCACCGGAGGCATCGTCGGTCTGCTGCGGCGACTCGTCCAGGACGGCTGCACCCGCGCCATGGAAACCGGCCAGGAGGCACTACATATCCCGCTTCTCGACGAGATCACCATCAACCTCGGCAACCTCCTCGACCGCGACCCGCAGGCCGGCGAAATCCCCGCCGTCCCTGCCAAGCCCACTCCGAAGCGCCGCCAGAAACCCCGCAACACCGTCTTCGACAACAAGGCCGCGGGAAGGTGACGGTACGCATGCCTCAGCTCCGCCCGCTGCCCCGCAGCTTGGCCCCGCTCCCGGACGAAAGCCTCGTCGGCTTCCTTCTACGCCTGGCCCACCACAACAACGTCAGCCCCGGCACGATCGTTAGTCGCACCGGGATGAGCGCCCACCGGACGGCGCTGACCGAGCACATCCCCCTCAGCCAGCAGTACCTGCAAACACCAGAACAAGCAGCCGAGTTCGCCCGCACCACCCGACTGCACCCTGACGAAGTCCCCCACTTCTTTCTCGCCCCGTTCGGCTCCCGCTACGGCCCGCTCGACACAACTCTGATGCGCCGGTCGCCGAAACGGATTCTCCACAGCAACCGCGGCGTGTTCCGGCGCTGGTCACGGTTCTGCCCCCGTTGCCTGACCGGTGACTCCGATGTCGAACGCGCCCACGGAGGCAGCTGGAAACGCCTCTGGCGGCTCCCTCCGGTCTTCGCCTGCACCACCCACCGCTGCCTGCTCCGCCATAACTGCTTCGAATGTGGACATCCCGGCCTGGAGGCCCAGGGCGTCTCCCTCATCCCCCGAATCAAGGACGAAGACCTCCACCCCAACCAGTGCCGCACCGTCGTCGAAGGCCGACCGGGCCGCCTCAATGCCCCGATCTGCGGCGCCCGCCATCACCAAAGCCCCCCACCCACCTGCAGCGAAGCCTTCCTCGAAACAGCCCTCGCGCTCCAAGGAGAACTGCTCATCGCCCTGGGGCCCGACGGCCCACGAGAAGTGGGAAGCGTTGGTTGGATGATCGACACCAGTCAGTACTTCATTGACCTGCACACCATCGCCGGCCTCATCACCCTGACCTGGCCAGCAGCCCAAGACCTCGCCCTCAGCGACGAGCACGCCCGAATCCTTGAGCGCGACGCTCAGCTGAGGGAAGAACTTAGGGGCCGCCTGCACGCGGTCAGAGGCAAGTTTCACTACCTTCACGTGCTGACTGGCCCCGCCCCCGACTCCCGGGCCTACGTGGCAGCGACCGGAATTGCCCACCAGATCTTGAAGGGCACTGACCTACGAGCCTTGGATATGCTCGCTCCGATCCATGCACATCTGCAGAAGGTTCAGGGCCCTGTGAAGGCTGAGGGTGACAGGATGCGCAACTCGCCGAAGAACTCGCCGCCGCTGAGGTCGCTCCTCACCCGCAGAGCCCCGATCACCGTCAAGGAATTCCGCCACTACCCGGGAGCACGCGATCGTGAGTGGCGTCCTGCGCCCGCCGCTATGAATGGGTGAGCTACGTGACAGCCAAGGTGAGTAGGTGAGTTGGTGCTGAGCGCAGACTTGAGCGCGATGCCTGTCACCATTTGGGCACTCCGGTTGCCGCCACCTGGGGATTTTCGCTTTGGTTGTCACCCGCTTGGATAGTTGGGTTCGGTGTATGTCGACCGCGCGGTTACTTGGCGGCGTGGATGCCAGCCCTTGCTGAAGTCATCTCGCGTCACAGCCCACGAGAGTTTCTAGACGCCACGCCTTTGCATGTCCTCCCATTTTCTTTTAATCGGAAGAACGGTGTTGGTCAAAACGCCAAACTCGACAGGATCTGGCTCTTTGCACCGCGCTTCTCCATTTGGCCCGCGTTCGACCATGCAGAGCTGTTCCGCGTGACGACCATCCCTTGTGACTGCGTATACAGAAAGAGCCTCCATCCGGTCGAGTCGATCTCGCGCCGGGAAAAATACTGTCCCCAACTCCTTCTCCTTTTCGGTCTGAACGGCAACCCACATTTCGCCGATGACCAAAACCCCGTCAGATCTTGTAGATTCGACGAGTTCGGCAACATGCTCGAAAGAAAGCATCTTCTCTTGTTGGTTGTTGAACTGTAGCTTTCGCATTGCGGCCAACTCATTTCCTCGATAGAGGAAGCAGAGGGTGTCGTGATAGCCGTCCTTGTTCATGACCCTTCGGGCGGTCTCCATGAACCCGGGAACGTTTGAAATTGGATCAAGGGCCGGAAGATCGATGCCACCAATTCTCTCGGCTGAGGCTCGGCCCCGTTCTAGGTCAATTTCAACTGATTCGAATATCGGTTCAATTTCTCTGTTGTCGGTTAGGGAAAAGTGTCCTTGAAGATCAGATGCGGCAAGGTCCATGCAGGAAAGGCGGCTGGGGTTATCGTTGAGCGCTGACGTGACACACTCGATCGATCGGTCTTCAATGTCGCACTCATGTACTCCGGCCGCTGAGTGGACTGTCCACAAGAGTCGAGCAAGCCGAGAGTATGCTTCCGCGGTGGCATCAAGGAGCTCCCATTCAGGGAGTTCCTTGTCGACCCACCGCCGCCGCACGGTGATAAGTCCGATAGGGGCAATTCGGCGCCGTCTGAGTTCGTCGATGATTTCACGGGTCGACATATGCGGTGGAAAAGTCTCCGCATTCTCGACTCGGCTGACCCAGTTCAAGGTCCAAGTGACTTGACAACTGCTAAGTAGGTCGAGGTCCGATTCCTTTGTGACTCGGTTCCGGGAGTCGACGGACCATCTTGCAATCTGGTTCCGCTTAGCTTCTTGCTGGAATTGAGGATACCAGGTGTCATAGTCAACGAGTTTCGCCTTCTGCTTCTGAAGCAAGAAAGTTACATTCCTCAAATTTTGAAGAAGTGAATTCAAGTGCAGCCTGAACATGTCAGGGTCGAAATACGACTCATGCATGTGGTGCCATTGTGTATGGCAATCCATGAGTCGTCGGTGGGAATCAGCGGCCGGGCAGGGGAGGGCGTGATCCGAAGGCATGCAGAGATTCTAGGCTGAAGGGGCCCGTCCCTGTGAGGAATTCTTGCAATATCGGGCGGTCGAGCGGCGTGGACGGTTGGTCGGCTTGGCGGCCGGTCGCCGTGCTGGGAACGTCGAGAATAGGCGGTCGTCAAGGGCTACGGCTCGGAGAAGCCGTACGAGCGGCTTTGCCGCTTGCCTGCAGGACGCGAGGTCACGCGCCCCTCGCCAGGCTTACGACTGGGTGTGGCCGTGCCGACTTGACTGACACAGGGCATCCCTGCGATCCCGGGATCGCGGCGTCCGTGACCGCTCTCCTGCCGACCTCCCCTGGTGGCACTGCCGGATCCGCAGCTGACCTTGAGGTCCTCCGGGGACAGCTACCGATCGACGTCGACGGGAAATCCACGCATCTGCAGCCGGGCCTTCAGGAACTCCATCTCCGACAACGTCCCCACCAGGCCATCGTGGGTCAGCTCCTCGACCAGTTCACGAGCCCGTGACAAGGAGGCCGCTGAAATCTCTCGAAAGACCTTCAATGCTGGGACGAGACTGGGAACCGAACCGACCAACCGCAGCCTGACGGACCCATGCGCTGAGAGGAGAGCCTCCCGAACCTCATCAGGTGCTGGTCCCGGACCAGCGTTTTCGCACAGGTATGTGCCGCAAGACTCGCAAGTGAACTCCGAGTCCCACCACAACTCATCGCGAAGGATGAACTGGTTCACCTGCCGCACCGCCATGCTTCCGCACTCGCAACGCGATGCGATCTTCGCGGTCTGACCAGTCACCCGGGCTCCCCAGCGCTCCACTCCCGCGGCAGATCCTCACCGCAGAAGACGCAGACGAAGTCCTCCTCCCGCACGATGTTGAGCCCCCGGCAGGAGTGGCATCGGCGAAAGACCACCTCGTGCGTGAATCCGGGCGGTCGACGGATCCCGATCCGATCCAGAGCCTTGGCCACGGCGGGCCATGAGCTGATGTCCGGGCAGTAACCGGTCGACTGGTTGCTGACCTCCTCGACCACCCACCACCCGGACTCCTCGCGGAAGCTCATCTCACCGGCGCTCAGCACCTCTCCGCCGCCGGCACACACCACGTGCTCACTGCGGCGCGGAGCCAGTCGCAGCACCCCGCCGCCATCGACGACGAACGTGAACGGCTCGGCCAACTCGTCCAGAGGCAGCGCCGAGACCCACGCGCCGAAGTCCGCCGCCGAGCGGATGCTCCGCCCCTCACCACCCGCCCGGACGAGCTCCTTCAGCTCAGCCGGACCCACATACCGATACCTCTGCCCCCGTGTCTCCACGCACACCAACCTAGTGGCTCACACGGTCAGGGCCTGGGGGATTACCGCTCGGCGACTACGGGCGACTGGTGACAGAAATCCCTGCGAAGTGACAGTTATCGCTGCGAGTCACACCCCGCCCGCACCACCTGCCGCGGCCTTTTGCTAGCAATGCGCTTGCAATTGTTAGCGCGAGGGTGCACGGTAGGGGCATGGCATCGCTCAACGTCGGCAACCTCGGCGAGTACCTCCGCGAGCAGCGGCGCACCGCGCAACTGTCCCTGCGGCAGCTCGCCGAAGCCGCCGGCGTCTCGAACCCCTATCTGAGCCAGATCGAACGCGGGCTGCGCAAGCCGTCCGCCGAGGTGTTGCAGCAGGTCGCGAAGGCGCTGCGGATCTCCGCGGAGACCCTGTACGTCCGCGCCGGAATCCTCGACGAGCGGGAACGGGACGAGCTGGAGACGCGGGCCGTCATCCTCGGCGACCCCTCGATCAACGAGCAGCAGAAGCAGGTGCTGCTCCAGATCTACGAGTCCTTCCGCAAGGAGAACGGCACCGATGCGCCGGGTACCGGCCCCTCGCGGGCGGGTGCGGACGGCGCGATATCCGGACCCCGCGCGGCCGACGGCGACGGAACCGGAGCCGCACCCGCGCAGCCGCAGTGACCGCGCACGCCGACCGCCGCAGACCCACGACGCACCTGAACGACGTGATCCAGGAGGACCGCTGACCATGGCCATCACCGACGACCTGCGCAAGACCCTCTCCGACCCCACCCCCCTCTACTTCGCCGCCGGTACGGCCGACCTGGCGTTCCAGCAGGCCAAGAAGGTCCCGGGACTCGTCGAGCAGCTGCGCGCCGAGGCCCCCGGCCGCATCGAGGCGGTCCGCAACGCCGACCCGAAGGCCGTGCAGGACAAGGCGAGCGCCCGGGCCCGGGAGGTCCAGGAGACCGTTCAGACGAAGGTGAACGAGTTCTTCACCGCGCTCGACGGGGACTTCAAGAAGCTCGGCGACTCCGCCCAGGACCTCGCGCTGCGCGGCGTCGGCGTCGCCGCCGAGTACGCGATCAAGGCCCGTGAGACGTACGAGAAGGTCGCCGAGCACGGTGAGCAGACCGTGCGCACCTGGCGGGGCGAGGCCGCCGAGGAGATCGTCGACCTGGCCGGAGCCGTCGAGCCCGAGCCGGCGCCCGCCCCCGCGCCGAAGAGCCGCGCCCGGTCCGCGTCCGGCACCCGGTCGGCGTCCCGGACCGTGCCGGCCCAGGACTCCGCGCAGGGCGGCGCCCGGGACTCCGCCGTGGACCCGGAGGGTGCCGCCCCGGCCGAGAAGCCGGTCGCGAAGAAGACTCCCGTCCGGAAGCCGGCGGCGAAGAAGAACGCCCCGCCCGCCGAGTAGGCGCGGGCACCGCGGCGGCCAGCGGGATGCCCGCCGCCGCACAGCGCGCGGCACAGGCCGCCGCACGCGCCGGACAAAGGGGCCGGGCACGATTCGCGTGCCCGGCCCGTTCAGCGGGTACGGTGGCGGCGTAGGGACGATTCGACACGGGTGGTGGACGCTGTGCTGCGAGCCGGATTCAGCGATGTGTTGTTGCTGATCTACTTGGCCATGCTCGTCATGGCCGCGGTGGCCCTGGTGATGGCCGCGATCGCCCGCGAGGACGCCTACCGCGCCGCGAACAAGCAGAACAAGATGTTCTGGCTGATCCTGCTGGGCATCACCGTCGCGGTGAACCTGCTGGTCCCGATCATGTTCCTCCAGATCGCGGGACTGATCGCGACGATCGTCTTCTTCGTGGACGTGCGCCCCGCGCTCCGGGCGGTCTCCGGCGGCGGTGGCCGTCGCGGTGGCAGCAGCAGCGACGGCCCGTACGGCCCCTACAACGGCGGCCGGTGACCCACCCCCGCTAGCCGCCCACGGGCGACGACGACCCGGGTGCTCAGTGCCCGGGCTCCCGGTCCAGGAGCACCACGGCCACGTCGTCCGTGAGGTCCCCGCCGTTGAGGTCCCGCACCTCGTTCACGGTCGCTTCGAGCAGTTCCTCCCCGCGCCGGCCGTCGGCGAGCTGACGGCGGACGAGTTCGACCATGCCGTCCTGCCCGAGCCGCTGGGTCCCGGCGCCGATGCGCCCCTCGATCAGACCGTCCGTGTAGAGCATCAGGCTCCAGGTGCCGCCCAGGTCCACCTGGCGCCGCGGCCAGCGGGCGCGGGGCAGCAGGCCCAGCGCGGGGCCCCCGCTCTCGTACGGGAGGAGTTCCGCGAGCCGTCCGGGGCGGACCACCAGGGGTGCGGGGTGGCCCGCGAGGCACAGGCCCGCGTGGCGGCCGTCGGGGGCGATGTCGACGGTGCAGAGGGTCGCGAAGATCTCCTCGTCGGCCCGCTCGTGCTCCAGGACCTGCTGGAGCGTGGACAGCAGTTCGTCCCCGCACAGTCCGGCCAGGGTCAGCGCCCGCCAGGCGATGCGCAGCTCGACGCCGAGCGCGGCCTCGTCCGGTCCGTGTCCGCAGACGTCGCCGATCATCGCGTGCACGGTGCCGTCGGGCGTGCGCACCGCGTCGTAGAAGTCGCCGCCGAGCAGGGCGCGGGAGCGGCCGGGCAGATAGCTGGCCGCGAAGCTGAGCCTGGCCCCGTCCAGCAGCGGCTTGGGGAGCAGCCCGCGCTCCAGGCGGGCGTTCTCCTGGGCCCGCATCCGGGACTCGGTCAGTTTGCGCTGCGCGGCGTCCGCGCGCTTGCGCTCCACGGCGTACCGGATGGCGCGGCTCAGCAGCCGGGCGTCGAGCTCGTCGCGGAACAGGTAGTCCTGGGCGCCGACGCGGACCGCTTCGGCGCCGCGCTCGGCGTCACCGGAGGTGGTGAGGGCCAGTACGGCGTGCCGGGGCGCCAGGCGCAGCACGTGCTTGAGCGAGGCCAGCTCGTCGGGCTCGTCCCCGCCACCGCCCGGCGGGAGGGTCAGGGCGAGGTCCAGCAGGATGCAGTGCACGTCGTCGGTGAGCAGCCGCTCGGCCTCGGTGAGGTTGCGGGCGGTGCGGATGCGGATGGGCTTCCCGGCGGCGTCCAACAGGTCGGGGATGCCGAGGGAACCCGCGGGGTCGTCCTCGATCACCAGCAGGCTGAGGCCACCGCCGGTCGCGGTGCCGGTGCGGTCGGTCACCGCCCGGGCCTGAGTGGTTGCGGTGGCCGGGGCGGACGCGACGACTGCTGTCGCGGAAGCGGAAGCGGGCGCGGACGCCGTGGTGTCGTTCGGGCCGTCCGGGCCGTTCTCCACGGCCGGTATCGCTCTCTGCCGCGGTACGGGTGCGGGCATCGTCTGGATTCCTTCCCTCCCCCCGAGGGCGCGACGGGGCGTCGAACGACGCACCGCCAGACGGGGACCATAGCGGTATGCGGCGGCGCAGGGGAACGAGGTATCCGAAGCTGCTGGGCAATCGGCCATCGTCATATGCCGCATCCCCTCCCGCAATTGGACAGCGGGCCACCGTCAGGGTGTCCGCACGGAATGACGAACGTCACGCCGCCCGGGTTGAGTCCCGACCCGGACGTGCCGTACGTCACGTGGCGCATACGGGCCCCCGGCCGGCCGGCTCCAGGTGGCGGGCGGAGCCACTGGCGTGCGGACGGAGGCTCTGACCTGCGGTCGGCGGGGCCTGCACGCTGCGGGGCGGCGGGCCGGCTCGGCCGGGTCGGTTCGGGTCAGCTCTCCGGCCGGACCACGCCCAGTATCGGCATGGAACCCGCGCCCGCCACCGTGACGGAGCGGCCGGGGCGCGGGGAGTGGATGATCGAGCCGTCCCCTATGTACAGGGCCACATGGCTGGCGTCGGAGTGGTAGATGATCAGGTCCCCCGGCTGGAGATCCGCTTCCGAAACCCGCCGCAGCGTTTGCCACTGCTGCTGTGAGGTGCGGGGGATCGGTACCCCGGCGGCGGCCCACGCCTGTTGGGTGAGGCCGGAACAGTCGAAGGAGTCGGGGCCCTCGGCGCCCCACTCGTAGGGCAGGCCGAGCTGTTCGTCGGCGTAGGCGATGGCGGCTTCCGCCCCGGCGCCGCCGTCCGCCCCGCTCCCCTTCGAGGCCCCGGAGCCGAGCCAGGCGTCCTGGGCCGCGCGCTGGTCGTCCTCCTCCAGCTCCCGCAGCCGCTCCAGTTCCTCCGCGGCCAGGGACTTCTCCAGCTCCTCCGCATCCGCCAGCCTGCGCTCGACCCTCTTGCGCGCCGCGTCCTTCTCGCCCCGGGTCTCCTTCAACTCCTCCTGGTTCGCCGTGGCGTCCTTCGCGTAGATCCGCAAGTCCTCCTGGGTCCGGGTGAGCTGGGTGAGCAGCCCCTTCGTGGCGCGCTGGCCCGCCATGACGCGCCCGGCACCGTCGAGGAAGTGCCCGGGGTCGTCGCTGAGCATCAGCTTCGCCTCGTCGGGGACGCCGCCCGAGCGGTACTGGGCGCGGGCGGCGGCCCCCGCGCGGTTCCTTAGGCGCTCCAACCGCTCCTCGCCGTCCGCGATCTTCTCGGTGAGGTCCGCGATCGTCCTGGACTGTTCGGCGGCGGACTCCTCGGCCGCGTTGTAGGCGTCGGTGGCCGCTGCCGCCTCCCGGTAGAGGCGGTCCAGCCGGTCCCGGACGTCCTCCAGCCGATCGGCGCCCGACCCCGAGGCACCCGACCCCGAGGTGCCCGAGGTGGGCGGCTGGGGGAGCGGCGTGGGCGCTGCCGAAGCGGCGCGGGGAACCGACAACAGGCTCACCGCGCAGGCCACCGCCACGACCACGATCGTCAGAATCCGCTGTACGCGCATCCGTTCTCCCCCTCCGCTCCCCGGTACCGCCCGTGCCCCACCCGAACCAACGGACTCCGCCGCCCGTTCGTCCCGTACCCGTCCCGCACCCCGTACGTACTGCACGACCGCACCACCCACGCGACCGCGCGACGGTGCCCCCGTACATCGGCTGGCCGGCGCATCCGCCGACCGGCCCGTCCGTTCCACTCCGATCCGAATGACGATCGGGTCCGTACGTTCGTTCCCGACCCGGAGCGGTCGCACGCGTGTTCACTCGAACGCGTGAGGTGCCCCCGCTGGGTGACGGGCGGTGCGGACACCGTTCCGGGCGGGTCGTGTGGTGGGGGAACGCCCGGCCGCGGCCCCGTGGAGACGGACCGCACCCACCACGGCGGCGCCCCCGACTCACCGCACCGCCGGTGCCAGGGCCTCCCACCGCAGGGTCACTTCGCCCTGCCGCCACCGCTTCGGTCCGTCCACCACGGGCCAACCGCCCGCCCGGAGGTCACGCACGGCCCGCATCCACCGCTGCCGCGCCCCGTACGAGGCGTAGGGCGCCGCAGCCGCCCACGCCCGGTCGAAGTCCCGGAGGAACGCGTGCACCGGTTCGCCCGGCACATTGCGGTGGATCAGCGCCTTGGGCAGGCGTTCGGCGAGGTCCGAGGGGCGCTCCAGGGAGGCGAGCCGGGTCGCGAAGGTCACCGTCCGGGGGCCCTCAGGACCGAGCGCCACCCACACGTGGCGCCGGCCGATCTCATCGCAGGTGCCCTCCACCAGCACCCCCTCCGGCGCGAGCCGGGCGCACAGCCGCGCCCACACCCCGGGCACCTCGGACTCGTCGTACTGCCGCAACACGTTCGCCGCCCGGATCAGCACCGGGCGACCCGGCAACGGCACCTCGAAGCCGCCGTGCCGGAACTCCAGCCCCTCACGCGCGTACGGCCGGGCCGCCGCCACCCGCGCCGGGTCGATCTCCACCCCGACCACCCGGGCGCGGGGCGCGACGGTGCGCAGCCGGTTCAGCAGCTCGACGGCGGTCCAGGGCGCGGCCCCGTAGCCGAGGTCGACGGCGACGGGTTCGTCCGCGCGGCGCAGGGCGGGGGCGTGGGCGGCGGTGATCCAGCGGTCCATACGGCGCAGCCGGTTCGGATGGGTGGTCCCGCGGGTCACCGTTCCCACGGGTCGGGAGGGCATGCCCCCGAGGGTATCCAGACGGGCCGCACACCGCGCCGACCCCGTCGCCCGGCCGGTCCGCGGATCAGCCGGAGGACCCTGACCTGCACGGTTGACGACGGCAACGTAATAGTTGTGCAAAATGGGAAGGGAACGGTGTCCTTCGGTGTTGCAGGGCTCCGGAGGGTAGGCCGCGCCCTCCCGCAGGCGTGCCACCGCGGTCGCAGGGACACGGAACCGCGAGGTCCGGACCCGTACCGACGACGGAGCCGGGCGGCGAAGGCCCCGCACGACGACCGGATGCAGCCGCGAGGAGGACCGCTTCGTGAGCCACTACGTCAGCAGGCTCGGGCGACGATCCACCGCTTCCCCACCCCGTCCCTCCTCCCGGCTGCGCCTGCCGGGCACCCTCCGCAGACCGCGCCGCATAGCGATGCTCAGCGTGCACACCTCGCCGCTGCACCAGCCAGGCACGGGCGACGCGGGCGGCATGAACGTCTACATCGTGGAGCTGGCGAAGCGGCTGGCCGCGATCAACATCGAGGTGGAGATCTTCACCCGCGCCACCACCGGCGGCCTGCCGCCCACCGTGGAGCTGGCGCCCGGCGTCCTGGTGCGACACGTCGACGCCGGCCCCTACGAGGGCCTCGCCAAGGAGGACCTGCCCGCGCAACTGTGCGCGTTCACCCACGGCACCATGCAGGCGTGGGCCCGGCACCGCCCCGACCACTACGACCTGGTCCACTCGCACTACTGGCTGTCCGGGCACGTCGGCTGGCTGGCCGCCGAGCGCTGGGGCGTCCCCCTGGTGCACGCCATGCACACCATGGCGAAGGTCAAGAACGCCTGCCTCGCCGACGGCGACACCCCCGAACCGGCCGCCCGGATCATCGGCGAGACCCAGATCGTGCGCGCCTCCGACCGGCTCATCGCGAACACCCGCGAGGAGGCCGACGAACTGGTCGGCCACTACGAGGCCGTGCCCGACAAGGTCGCCGTCGTGCACCCGGGCGTCAACCTCGAACGGTTCCGTCCCGGTGACGGACGGCTCGCCGCCCGCGCCCGCCTGGGGCTGCCGCCGAACGCCCTGGTGCCGCTGTTCGCGGGCCGCATCCAGCCGCTGAAGGCCCCTGACGTGCTGCTCCGCGCGGTCGCCGTCCTGCTGGCCGAGCGGCCCGGACTGCGCGGACGGCTGGTCGTCCCCGTCGTCGGAGGTCCCAGCGGCAGCGGGCTCGCCAAGCCCGAGGGGCTCCAGAAGCTCGCCGCGCGCCTCGGCATCACCGACGTCGTGCGCTTCAGGCCGCCGGTCGGCCAGGACGAGTTGGCGGACTGGTTCCGGGCCGCCTCCGTCCTGGTGATGCCCTCGCACAGCGAGTCGTTCGGCCTCGTCGCGATCGAGGCGCAGGCGACCGGCACGCCGGTGCTCGCGGCGCGGGTCGGCGGACTGCCCGTAGCGGTCCGGGACGGGGTCACCGGCCACCTCGTCGACGGCCACGACCCGGTCGACTACGCCCGCGTCCTGGGTGCGTACGCCGACGATCCGGCGATGTCGTTCCGGATGGGCGCCGCGGCTGCCCGGCACGCGGAGTCCTTCGGCTGGGACGCGGCGGCCTCCGCGACGGCGGACGTCTACACCGCCGCGCTCCACGAGTACCGCCGCGGGGCCCGCACCCACCACGGCTGACCGCGCCCCCGGCGCGCGCCCGGCGTGGCGCGCGCCACAACGGCGGCCCACCGCCGCGTACGGGACCGTCCCGTAGGCTCGCCGCATGGCTGAGGCGGCGGTGATCATCGAGCGGGTGCTGACCGAGTCGGGGATCGAGTGGGAGAGCACCGAACCGGGCACCTACGCGGCGAAGCTGCCCGGTACCCGCAAGCTCTTCACCACGGTGTCCCTGATCGTCGGCGAGCACACCCTGTCGCTGAACGCGTTCGTCGTGCGCCACCCCGACGAGAACGCGGAACGCGTGTACCGCTGGGTCCTGGAGCGCAACCTCAAGCTGTACGGCGTGGCGTTCGCGCTGGACCCGCTCGGGGACGTCTACCTGGTCGGCCGGCTCCCCCTGGAAGCGGTCACGCCGGCCGAGCTCGACCGCGTCCTCGGCTCCGTGCTCGAAGCGTCGGACGGCGCCTTCAACACCCTGCTGGAACTCGGCTTCGCCACCTCCATCCGCCGGGAGTACGCCTGGCGCGTTTCCCGCGGCGAGTCCACCCGCAACCTCGACGCCTTCACCCACCTCACCCGGGACGCCACCCCCGACACCCCGCCCCCCACCACCCCGGAAACCCCCGGGTAACCCACCCGACCTGCGAGGAACCCCTTCCGCGACCGCACGGAACAGGGCGCCGGAATACCACTGTGCCCACGTCAGCGGCATGGCTTACCCTGCTGATCATCGGCCGCGCCCCGCGCACAGCTTCTGCACAGCGTGCCCTCGGGCGTCGCGCGGCCGGATCCATCAGGGTGGGGGTTCATCACTGTGCGCACGCGCAGCATCTCGTCGGCGACCGCGCTCGCCGTCCTCTTCAGTTCCGCCGCGCTCGTCGCGGGCACGGCCGGCAGCGCCGCGGCCGACTCCGCGCGGGTCCTGAACGTGAAGTCCGTCGGGGACGTCGTCGTCGACGACGCACGCCAGCGCGTGTTCGTCTCCGACCCGCGCAGCGGCAAGATCGTCGTCACCGACTACACGGGCCGCGTGGTCAAGACGCTCAGCGGCCTGCCCGGCGTCCACGGGCTGGAGCGCTCCGCCGCCGGCCAGGTGTACGCGGCGGTCGGCGACACCGGCCGGATCGTCTCCGTCGACACCGGGACGCTCACCCAGACCGCGAGCTACGACCTCGGCGCCGAACGCCCCCACGACCTCGCCGTCGCCGGCGGGAAGCTGTGGTTCAGCCACGCCGGGGGCCTCGGCTCGCTCGACGTCACCGCCGCCGAACCCGTCGTCGTGCTCACCGCGGCCACCGGCTCGCAACCGCTCCTGGGCGCCGACCCGGCAGCGCCGGACGTCCTCGTGACGGCCACCAACAACGCCGCCACCGTGTACGACGTCTCCACCGGCACGGCCGTCGAGCGGACGCGGGGCAGCATCGACGCGGGCAACGTCCGTGAGATCGACGTGACGCCCGACGGCCGACGCGTCGTCGTCGCCAGCGGCGCCCCCTACGAACACGTCGCCTACTCCACGACGGACCTGTCCCGCGCGACCAGCTACCGCACCACCCACTACCCCAACGCCGTCGCCATCGCCCCGGACGGCACCGTCGCGGCCGGCGTCGACGGCATGTACTCGCCCGACGTGTACGTCTTCCCCAAGGGCCACACCAAACTCGTCCGCAGCTACGAGTTCCCGAACACCGGTCACAGCAGCAGTTCCGACCTGCTGCTCCCGGGCGGCCTCGCCTGGACGTCCGACTCCCGCCGGCTGTTCGCCCTGTCGACCAACAGCCTCGGCACCGTCTCCCTGCGCACCTTCGACAACCCCACCCGGTCGCTGCCCAAGGTGACCGTCTCCGCGCCGAGCAGCGCCACCCGCGCCAAGCAACTCACCGTCACCGGCAAGGTGTCGGCCACCCTCGCCCTGCCCGCCGGCACCCCGCTGACGGTCACCCGCACGGACGCCGAGTCGCCGGGCGGCAAGCGCCTGGCCTCCGTCAAGACGACGTCCAGCGGCTCGTTCTCGTTCAAGGACACCCCGCCCTCCGGCGGCAAGGTGACCTACCGGGTGGCGTACGCGGCCAGCAGCACGCACGCCGCGGCGGCCGGTTCGGACAGCGTCTCGGTGTCCCGCTCGGCGACCACCCTGAAGCTCGACAAGAACAAGAACGTGTACGCCCACGGGACGTCGGTGAAGTTCACCGCGACCCTCGGCAAGACGTACAAGAACCGCACCGTCAAGCTGTACTCCGACCCCGCGGGCGACGGTCGCGGCCGGGTCCTGGTGAAGACCGGCAGGGTCGCGAGCAACGGCAAGATCTCCGCAACGGTGAAGCTCGGCCGGGACACCACGGTCACCGCCGTGTACGACGGTGACTCCCGTACGTCCGGGAAGTCGACGAAGAGCTGGGTCGGCAGCAAGGTCAAGATCTCCACCAAGCTGACCAACCACTACAAGACCGCGCGGCTGAACGGCGCCACGACGCACTACTACAAGGCGTCGAAGGACCCGTACGTCAAGACCGCGATGACGGCGTACCCGGGCCGCCAGCACCGCCTCCAGCTCCAGGTCCGCGTCCAGGGCCACTGGCAGGAGCTGGGCACCGAGTACTTCCCCACCGGTTCCTACGGCGAGTCGAGCGTCCGGCTGCTGGGCCCGCACGAGTTGGGCTACCAGTTCCGCGTCCGGGCGTCGTACATCAACGGCGCGCACGGCGACAACGTCCACTCGACGACCCACGGAGCGTGGAAGTACTTCATCCACACCCGCTGACCCACCGAACCCACCGGGCTCGTCGTCCCCACCCCGTAGCGGGCGGGGACGACGAGCCCGGTGGCCGTGGTGACGACGTGCGCGCTAGCGGCGGACGTCGGGGGCCTGCTCGGCGTACCGGGGGGCGGCCTGCGACCACGCGGCCTCCGGCTCCTGCGACGCGTAGGGGTCGGCGCGCCGAGCGGGCCGCCGCGGCCACCACAGCCCGCGCCCCAGCAGCACCGCCACCGCCGGCACCAACACGATCGACAGCACGAACGACGACAGCACGATGCCCAGGGCCGTGGCGAAGCCGACCTCCTGGGTCCCCGGGCTGGCGACCAGGCTGGCGAAGGAACCCGCGAGCACCAGACCGGCGGTGGCGATGGCCGGCGCGGTGTGCCGCACTGCCTCGGCGACGGCCTGCCGCACGGTGACCGGCTTGTCCATCTCCTCCTTGATCCGGTCGCTGATCAGGATGTTGTAGTCGGTGCCCAGGGCGACGACGAAGAGGAACAGCACCAGCGGCAGGGTGAACGAGATGCCCGGCCGGTCCAGCAGGTGCTGGAAGGCCAACGTGCCCGCACCGAGCGTCGCCGCGAACCCCAGCCCCACCGCGACCATGAGCACCAGGGGCGCCAGCACCGAACGCAGCAGGAGCAGCAGGATCAGGGCGATCAGGGCGGCGGCGATCGGGAAGACCAGCCGCAGGTCCTTCTCCACGGCGGTCGCGATGTCGGCGAACACGGCCGCCGTGCCCGTGATGTGCGCCTCGGTGTGCGCCGGGGCGTGCTCCTCGATGGCGGACCGGACGGGGCCGGACACCAGGTCACGCGCCTGCCGGGTGTCGGACTTGACGGACAGCACCACCTCGATGCGGGCGGCCGTGCGGTCGGGGTTCAGCACGGGCGCGGACACCCGGCCCACCCCTTCGACCTCGGCGAGCGAGCCGGTCAGACCGGACAGCGCGTCCGTCCGCAGGGCGCCCTCGTCGCTGCGCACGTACACGGTGTGCGGGTCGGTGGCACCGGCGGGCAGGCTGCGGGAGATCTCCTCGGCCACCTCGACGGCCTCGGTCCTGGGCTGCCCCGCCGGGTCGTAGCTCATCTTCAGACCGACCGCACCGGCCGACAGCACCCCCAGCAGGGCCAGGCTCCCGATGACGTACCGCACCGGCCGCCGGGTGATCTCCAGTCCGAGGCGGGCGCTGACCCCGCCGGGGCCCTCCTTCTTCCACGCCTTGGCGGGCCAGAACATCGCCCGTCCGCTCACCGCGAGCAGGGCCGGCATCAGGGTGAGGCTCGCCAGCAGCATCACCAGCACGGAGATCGCGATGGCCGGACCGAGCACCCGGAACTGTCCGAAGCTCGCGACGCCCAGGGTGGCGAACGCGGCGACGATCGTCAGCCCCGCGGACAGGATGGCGTTGCCCACTCGGCCCGCAGTCACCGCCGCCGCGGTGGCGGCGTCCTGCTCGGGGTGGGTGCGCAACTGCTCCCGGAACCGGAAGAGCAGGAAGAGGAAGTAGTCGATGCCGATGCCCAGCAGGACCACCGTGATCAGGGACGGGGTGGACGCGTCGAGCTTGATGTCGAACAGCTCCGCCGCTCCGGCCACCGCGCCGGCGGCGACCCCGCCGATCAGCGCCACCGCGATCAGCGGCAGCAGCGCGGCGAGCACGCTGCGGAACACCACCACGTTCAGCAGGACGATCAGGCCCATGGTGAGGATGCCGATGAGCTTCTCGCGGAATTCCCCCGCCTCCACGGTGTCCGCGGTACTGGCGATTCCGCCGGTGAATCCGATGCGCATTCCGTGCTCGCCGAATTCCTCGTCGGCCGTGTCACGGAATTCCCGGAACACGTCCTGGAGCCCCGGGTCGTTCATGTTCCCGTCGACCGAGAACGACAGCAGTTGGAACGTCCCGTTGGGGGCGACCGCGCCCAGGCCCACCCGCGGGGTCTGCGAGTGGTCCTTCATCAACCCTTCGGGCTTGGGCGCGACGATCCGACGTTCGCCCAGCTCGGCGACGGCCTCGCGGATCGCCTTCCGGTCCTGGACGGTCAGCCGCTCCCCGTCGGTCCTGGCGACGAGGGCGGTCGCCGCGTTCCCGTCGGGTTTCGCGTCGAAATCCTCCTCGGCTATTTTCAGAGCCGCAGCAGAATCGTAGCCCTTGGGCAGGAAGTCACCCGCCTGGGAATCGGTGGCACTGAACATCAGGGACTGCCCCACGACGGTCAGCGCCGCGCCCAGAAGGGTCCAGACGATGATCGTCACCCATCGACGGCGCGTGGCGAACGATGTCAGACTGCGAATCATTGCTCTTCTCTCGACAGGGGGCTGCACGACCTCTTCCGGACGCTCCCCAGCCCATCAAGAACCGCCCCGCGAGGGCATCGCCCGGGGGGAGGGGCCGCGAGGGGGACCCGGGTCCGGGGCGCGGGCGACCCAGGACCGGGGTCCTGGGCCGGGGTCGTCCCCGGGGTGGACGGAGTCGCCGGCGCGATGTGATGCGATGGCCCGGACGCCCTCGAAGCGCCCTCGCGGGCACCCCCGAAGCGCCCTCGCGGACGCACTTTCGTGACGACCGCACCGCACGGGGCGCCCCACCGCACGGGGCGCCCCGTGCGGTGGGGCGCCCCGTACCCCTCAGCTGAAGGAGGCGCCCGGATGGGCCCCGACCCCCGTACCGCGTTCGCCGGCCTGGTCCGCGGTGCCCGGCCGGACCTGCGGTCGTGGCGGCGACTCGCGGGCGAACGCGGGCTGGTCTCCCCGGCCCTCGGCTGGCTCCGCAACGACGTCCTGATCGCCGCCGTCGTCGCGCTGGAGATGCTCGACTACGTGGGCACGAGCTTGGCCCGCGGGAAGCAGATCGCGCCCCTCGCGGTGGTCCTGCTCGTCCTGTCCGCCGCGCCGCTCCTCGCGCGCCGGCGCCATCCCGTGGGCGCGCTCGCCGGGGTCCTGGCGCTCCAGACGGTCGCGAGCCTCGCCGCACCCGTCGTCCACGGCAACGGCATCCCCGCGATGTTCGCCCTGTACGTGATCGCCAGGCTCTGCCCGTACCGCACCTTGGTGCCCGCCTGGCTGGCGGCCCAGGCGGTCCAAGTCTTCCGCGGCCTGTGGAACGACATGGGGGCACCGGAGATCGTGGGGGAGACCGCGGGCTTCGCCGTCGTCGTCGCCGCGGCGTTCTGGGTCCGCAAGTGGCGTCGGCAGGTGGAGCTGAACCGGGAGCTCCTGGCCGACCGCGCGGTGGCGGAGGAACGCCGACGCATCGCACGGGAACTCCACGACGTGGTCGCGCACCACATCACCACCATGTACCTGATGTCCGGGGGCGCGCGGACCCACCTCGACCAGGACCCGGAGACCTCCCGGGAGGCCCTGGTCACCCTGGAGGCTTCGGCCCGCACGGCGCTGCGCGAGATGCGTCAGATGCTCGGCGTGCTCCGGGGCGACGACCTCGTCGAGGAGGCGCCGTCCCAGCCGCAGCCGGGCGTCGACGACCTCGACGGGCTGATCACCGAGTCCCGGGCCAGCGGTCTGCCCGCCCGGCTCGTCGTCACCGGCGAACAGCACCCGCTGCCGATGACCGTCGGCCTCACCCTCTACCGGATCGCCCAGGAGGCCCTGACCAACGTCCGCAAGCACGCGGGCGACGCCTCCGCGGACGTCCACCTCGGCTACCTGCCCGACCGCGTCACCCTGGAGATCACCGACGACGGCACCGGCAGCCGTCGGGCGCGGGGCGCGACGGGCGGGGGATACGGTCTGGTGGGGATGCGTGAGCGCGTCGCCGTGCACGGGGGCTCACTGGAGGTCGGCAGCCGCGCGGAAGGCGGCTTCCGGGTCGCGGCCTCCGTGCCCCTGCCCGCCCCGTGACGCCGACTGCGGAACGCGCCCGCGGGACGCAGCCGAGCACGTGAATGCGTGCGAGGTACGGGAACGATCAGCGTGAGCAGGAGTAGTGAGGTTCGATGACACCGGCCGCCCCCACCGAGGGCACCCCGGCCCGCCCACCCGCTGCCGGGGCCTCCCCGCCGACGGACCGCACCGGAACCATCACCGTGCTCATCGCGGACGACCAGCCCCTGGTCCGCCGGGGCCTGGCCCTGATCCTGCGCTCCGCGCCCGGCATCGAGGTCGTCGGCGAGGTCGGCGACGGCGAACAGGCCGTCGCCGCGGCCCACGCGCTGCGCCCCCGGGTGGTCCTGATGGACATCCGGATGCCCGTGCTCGACGGGGTGCGCGCCACCGAACGCCTCACCGCCGAACTGCCCGACTGCCGGGTGCTCGCCCTGAGCACCTTCGACATCGACGAGTACGTGGTCCGCGCCCTGCGCGCGGGGGCGTCGGGGTTCCTCCCCAAGGACGTGTCCCCCGAGGAACTGGCCTCGGCCCTGCGCACGGTCGACGTCGGCGATGCCGTGGTGGCGCCCCGCATGCTGACCCGGCTGATCGCCACCTTCATCACCGAGCCGACCGTCTCGACCGACCTCTCCGCGCTCACCCCGCGCGAGGTGGAGGTCCTGCGGTTGATCGCCTCGGGGCTCGACAACGGCGAGATCTCCCGGACCATGCAGATCGGCGTCCAGACCGTGAAGAACCACATCACCAACGTCTTCGCCAAGCTGGACGTCCGCGACCGGGCCCAGGCGGTCATCGCGGCCTACGAATCGGGCCTGGTCCAGCCCCGCGGCACGGGCGGGGCATAGCGCCTTCGCCGTGTTCGGCGTACGTAGCCGAAAGGCCCCCACCCCGCGGAGGAATCGCAGGTCGGGGGCCCAAGGGAAGGCGTACTGCTGCGTGCCCCGGGTCGTGCCGGTCGTGCTGATCGTGTCGGCCGTACCGGTCGTGCCGGGGAGTTCGACGGGACGGCCCGCCACCGGACATGGCGACCACGCCATGCTCCTGAACGGGCGTCACCGGTCGGTGCTAGCCCGCCTTGCGCTGACCCGCGTCGATGCCCGGGAAGGGTGCCTGCGCATCGTCGTAGTAGGTCTCGTCCTCCCCGAGGTCCGGGGCCTGGAAGGGGTTCGTCGCCGGAGGCGGCGAGGCCGCAGTGGCGTGGCGGGTTGCCTCCGCCGGAGCGGAGAACAGTGAGGTCACGTCGATGAGGGGTCTCCCAATGGGTACGAGGCCATGAAGGTGCCTGGCGTGAGACGACCGGGCGTGGCAGGTCTACAGCTTGCTCATCCTGGCGTACGGGCTCAAGATCCGTTCCTGAACCGAACCAAAATCCACGAGCGCCGCGATTCCCTCCTCGATGCCGGTCACCCGACCTAGGCCGTACATGTCATGTGTGACCTGGTCGCCCACGGCGAAGTGCTTGGGTGGCGGCGCGACCGGGGCCTTGAAAGGGCTGGTGGGCAGATGACGCTTCGGTGCAGATGGCTTTGTCATTGCCCCCAGTATGGGCCTGCGTGTACCGATCGGTGCAGTCGTGCGCGTCCGCTGTTCGTCACAGCCTCCGGGTGGCGGGGGCCGCTTGACGGAGGCGGCTCGGGGCTCTCGCCTCTGACCTGCGGTTTCGGCGGGGACGGGGTGGACGGCGGCTGTCTTGCGTACACCATCTCGCTGAACGTGGTTCGTCGACTACGTCCACCGCGGCGGTGCGCGAAGCGCGCCAACGGCGCCTTTTCCAAGCCCCGGACGAGAGGTTCGGTGCGCTCCAGCGCCTCCGGGGCCGGCTAAGCCGCCTGCTGGCCTGATCATGCCGCCCGGAACCAGTTCAAGTTCTGCCTTCATATGGCCAGCAAAGTACTTCACGTACTTGACGTACTTAATCGCGGGAGAGCACGCTGGTTCCACGAGTCCTACGGGAGGTCGCCATGTCCGCAGTACATTTCGATAGCTACACCGAAGCGCGTACGCACCTGAAGGAACTCCTCGACGCTGCAGACGAGGGACGGGTTGCGACCGTGCGTCGGGCCAGCGGCTGCGCTGCGGTGGTGGATGTCGAGCGACTGCGCCGCTACCTGTCTTCAGTGTGTTCGGCCAAGGCCGAGGTCGTTGCGGAGGCGGACGGGTGGTCGATCTTCCTTCCCGGGCTCCCCGTTGCAGCCGATGGATCAACCTTTGATGCCGCCGTCGACGAGATGGTCGACGCCTTGCGGGAGTACGCGGACGACTGGCAGGCGAGGCTGAGACTGGCACCCAACCATCGGGACAACTGGGGATTGGTGCAGCTGATCGCCCTGAGCGACGACCGTCAGCTGAAGGACTGGCTGGTGGGAGTTCAGCGATGACGCGACCCCAACCGGACCGTGAGCGTCATGACCGGTTCTGTGTCGTCGAGCGGTGGGAGCGAGTGCGAGACGCTCGTGGGCGTACCGGTACGCATCACGTCACCTACGAGTTGACGCTGCATGACGGGCGCATCCTGCGGACTCGTATTTCGCACCCTGTCGATCGCACTGTTTATGGGGCCGCGTTGTGGGGCCACATCCTTCGCGACCAGTTGGTCGTCACCGAAAGCGCGTTCTGGGACTGCGTGATCGATGGAAAACTCCCTGACCGGGGAGCCCCCGCCCCGCCCAAGGAATCACTGCCGGCCGATCTGGTCTATCTGTTGATCCACCGCGTCGGCCTCTCGGAGGAGACGGTCTCCGAACTGACGAAGGAAGAAGCGGTGGCCCGCCTGCAACGCCACTGGAAGGACGGCACGTGATGCCGTCTGCCTGCACCGACCGATACGACAGCCGCTGAGACTCACCGGGGCTGCCGCTGAAGGTGTTACCTGCACCTCATGCCCAGTAGCGGGGACCACACCTGGAAGCCCATCGGCGCGCAGCGTGTTGGCGATCCAACGGTCCGCTTGGCGTCCGGTGTAGGCGTCGAGGGCCCCTCATCGTGCCGGTCGTCGCTGGCCGGTGAGGTCTTCCGACCAGCATCCGCACCAGTAGCCCCGCCCGGTCGCGTCGTCCCGCACGGGTGACCTCCTCCGCGCGGGTTCTCGTACAGCTCCGCACCATGTGCAGCGGGTTCGGGCTAGGCAGTGTCTGATGGCTCTTGCCCGGGATGGTGGATCTCTCGCTGTTTCGGGCATGAGCCGGGCATGGTGCGTCGGCATGAACTGACGAATGCTCAGTGGGAACGGATAGCCGGGCTGCTGCCGGAGACCGGTACTCCGGGTGGCCGGTGGGCCGACCACCGGACCGTCGTCAACGGTGTGTTCTACCGGACACGGACCGGGATTCCCTGGCGTGACCTGCCCGAACGCT
>NZ_JBHXEN010000020.1:0-6433 GCF_042724695.1 Streptomyces sp. NPDC127068
CGCCGGGGTCGATCCGGCGCGCACCGGCCGCACGGGTCACGCGGACCGGGCGAGGGCGTCCGGACGCACCGGGTCGGCGAAGGGCAGTCCCGCGGCGTAGCGGGCGAGTTCGTCGACGGCGGCCCGTGCCATGCGGGTCAACTCGTTGCCGAGCGATCCGGCCACATGCGGGGTGAGCAGCACGTTCGGCAGCTCGTACAGGGGCGAGGACGCGGGCAGCACCTCGGGATGGGTGACGTCGAGCACGGCGTTCAACCGGCCGCTGACCAGTTCCGCCGTGAGCGCCTCGGTGTCCACCAGGGAGCCGCGTGCCGTGTTGATCAGCGTCGCCCCGTCCGGCATCCGGCTCAGCTGCTGTGCGTCGAACAGGTGGTGGGTGGAGGGCAGTTGGGGGGCGTGGATGGTGACCACGTCACTGGAGCGGGCGAGCACGTCCAGGTCCACCGTGCGGACCTGGAGTTCCGCGGCCTGCTCGGTGTCGACGTACGGGTCGTACAGCAGGACCTCCAGGTCGTACGGGCGGAGCAGTTCGATGACCCGGCGCCCGATGCGGGAGGCACCCACGACACCGACCGTCCGACGGTAGTTGCCGCCGCGACCGATGGTGTCGATGGGGCTGATCCAGGTGCGCTTGGCCCGGTACGCAGCGGCGGCGGGCAACACGCCCTTGCCGGCCAGCAGGACCATCGCGACCGTGTACTCGGCGACCGGCACGGCGTTCGCCCCCGCGGCGGAGGCGACCGTGATGCCGCGCTGCCAGCACGCGTCCGTGATGTGGTGCTTCACCGACCCGGCGGCGTGCACGACGGTGCGCAGCCGGGGCATCAGCTCCAGTGCCCGCGCGTCCAGCGGCGGGCACTCCCACCCGGTCAACAGCGCCTCGGCGCGGGCGAGGGCGGGCGCCACCGCGGGGTCGTGGAAGTCGGTGACGACGAGGGCCGGGTCGGTGTCCGCGACCTGCGTCAGCAAGGTCAGCGTCTCGTCGTCGAACAGGGCGTCGCGCACCTCGGGCGCCATCGCGAGAACGGTCCGCGGGCGGTGGGGGGACGTGGTGGCGTCGGTCACTTGACGGCTCCGGCGGTCAGGCCCGAGCGCCAGTAGCGTTGCAGGCAGAGGAAGGCCAGGACGAGGGGCAGGATCGACACGAGCGAGCCGGTGATCAACAGTGCGTACTGCTCCGGGTACTGCGACAGGTTGGCGTTCCAGTTGAACAGGCCGAGGCCGACCGGATACAGGTTCTGGTCGTTGAGCATCACCAGCGGCAGGAAGAAGCTGTTCCAACTGCCGGTGAAGGAGAACAGGAACACCGTCATGAACGCGGGCTTCAGCATCGGCAGCGCGATCGAGACGAAGGTGCGGATCTCCCCGGCGCCGTCCATCCGGGCCGCCTCCAGCGTCTCGCCCGGTACGTACCCCTCGGAGAACACCCGGGAGAGGTAGACGCCGAACGGGTTCGCCAGGGACGGGATCAGCACCGCCCAGTAGGTGTTGACGAGGTCCACCTTGGAGGCGAGCAGGTAGATCGGCAGCGACACGACGGTCGCCGGCACCAGCAGGCCGAGCAGGACGAAGCCGTAGATCCGTTCCTTGCCCGCGAAGTGGTACTTGTCGAAGGCGTAGCCCGCCGCGACGCACAGCATCGTGGACAGCACCGAGCCCACCAGGGAGTACAGGGCGCTGTTGGCGAGCCAGCGCCCGAAGACGCCGTCCTGGTAGGTGAACAGGTCCGACAGGTTGGACAGCAGGCTGAAGTCGCCGAGCTGGAATCCGGGCTTGCCGAAGAGGTCGCCGTTGTCCTTCGTGGCGGCGAACAGCAGCCACAGGACCGGCATCAGGGTGTAGAACGACATCACGATCAGCACGGAGTTGACCGCGGCGCGCGAGAAGCGCTGGGTGCGGGGCCGCCGTCCGGAGCCGGACGGCTCCTGGGCGGGGGACGTCTTCGTCGAAGCGGTCCGACGGGCGTCCTCGGGGGTCAGGGTGGTCACGCTCACGCCTCCTTCCACCGGTTGCCGAGCTTGGTGACGACGAACGACAGGGCGATGCCGAGCAGGGCCAGCAGCAGTGACGCGGCGGCGGCGAGGCCGAAGTCGTGCTTGGAGAAGGCGGCCTGGTAGATGAACATCGTCGGCGACCACTCGGGCGACAGGCCCTGGGCGTGCAGCCGGAACGTCTCGGGCTCGGTGAACAGTTGGATCGCGCCGATGCAGGTGAACAGGGTGGTCAGCACCACCGAGGAGCGGATCATCGGCAGTTTCACGGACAGCGCGGTGCGCAGCCCGCCGGCGCCGTCGACGATCGCGGCCTCCAGCGTCTCGCGCGGAATGGCCTGGAGCGCGGCGTAGAAGATGACCATGTTGTAGCCGATCCACTGCCAGGCGGCGGCGTTGACCATGGAGAACAGGATCGCGTTCGGCCCCAGGAAGTCGGCCTCCGTGCCGAACCACTCCAGGAACTGGTGGATCGGGCTCAGCCCCGGGGTGTAGAGGAAGACCCAGATGATCGCGGCGATCAGTCCGGGCACCGCGTGCGGCAGGAACGCCGCGAGCTGGAAGAAGCGCTTGGCCCGGGCGAGTGCCGAGTCGATCAGCAGGGCCAGGAACAGGGCCCCGCCGATCATCACCGGGATGTACACGGCGCAGTAGGCGGCGATGTGCACGAACCCCTGCTGGAAGCCGGGGTCGGTGAGGGCGCGGGTGTAGTTGCCCAGGCCGGCG
Source organism: Streptomyces sp. NPDC127068 (assembly GCF_042724695.1). Taxonomy (NCBI): domain Bacteria; kingdom Bacillati; phylum Actinomycetota; class Actinomycetes; order Kitasatosporales; family Streptomycetaceae; genus Streptomyces; species Streptomyces sp. NPDC127068. The sequence continues at coordinate 2,718 of NZ_JBHXEN010000020.1, forward strand.
AAGAGGGTTTCGGTGCCCCCGAAGCCGAGCCCCGAGGACTGCTCACGGAACAGGCTCAGATAGGCCGCGTAGCCGATCGGGACGATCAGGGTGAGGACGAAGAGCAGGAGGAACGGGCCTATCAGCAGGGTCGCGGCGACGCGCTGCCCGCGGCGGGCAGCGGCGGACGCGCCGCCTGAGAGCCTTGTGGTCACCAGGGGCTCCTTGGTGGGTGACGAGGTGTGCGGGGAGCGGGGGGCCGGGGCCGGGCCGCGCCGGACCGGGGGTCCGGGCGGGCCCGGTGGGTCCCGGCGGGCCTCACTCGGCGAGCTTGAGCCCGCGGTCCTTGATGAGCTTCTCGGCGGTGGCCTGGCCCTTGGCGAGGGCGGCGGAGAAGTCCCCGTCGGAGGCCTTGCCGAGTGCCGCCGTCAACTCGACCGAGGTCGCGTTGTGGACGGGGCTCCACACCCAGCCGGCGTTGATGTTCGGCACCTGCTCGGAGGCCGCGGCGTAGAGGTCCTGACCGTCGAAGTACGCGGTGTCGAAGGACTGCTTGGCGACGTCGCGGAGCTTCTCGTCGGCGGGCAGCGCGGAGGAGGTGCCGGCCGCGAGCCGGGCCTTGACCGCCTCGTCGGAGGTCGTGGCCCAGGCGACGAACTCCGCGGCGGCGGCGGCCTTCTTGCTGTCCTTGACCACGGCGAAGGAGGAGCCGCCCACCATGCCGGTCTTGCCGTCCCCCCAACCGGGCAGCGCCACCGAGGCCCACTTGCCCGCCTGGTCCGGCTGCTCCGTCTTGAGGGCGCCCGCGCCCCAGGAGGCGCTGATCCGGGTGTACACCCGGTGGTCGGCGGTGGCCTTGGTCGACTCGGGGCTCCACGCCTTGTGGTTGAAGACCAGGTCGTCCTTGACCAGCGCGCCCCAGAAGTCGGCGACCTTGTTGGTGGCCGCGTCGTTGATGTCGACCTTCCAGGAGTCGCCCTCGGCGGTGTACCAGGTGGCGCCCGCCTGCTGGGCGAGGGCGGCCCAGGTGGCCGTGTCGTCGCTCCAGAACGCGGTGATGCGGGCCTTGGAGTCGGCCTTCTTGATCTTCTCGGCGGCCTCGGCGTACTCGGTCCAGGTCTTGGGGACCGGGATCTTGTGCTTCTCGAACAGGTCCTTGCGGTAGTACATCATCTGCGGGGCGACGTCGAACGGGGCCGCCCACTGTTTGCCGCCGAGGGTGACGAGGTCCTGCACCTGCCGGGGCGCCTTCTTCACCGTGTCGCCGAGCAGTTCGGAGGAGTCGGCGATGAGCCCCTGGGTGACCAGGTCGGGCAGCGCCTGGTACTCGACGTTCATGACGTCGGGCGCGTTGCCCGCCTTCACCCCCTTGGCGAGCTTGTCGTAGCCGCCCGCGAGCCCGGCCGGCACCTCGGAGAAGCGCACGCGGACGTTCTTCTGCGACTTGTTGAACGCCTCGGCGGTTTCCTTGGTGCCCGGCATCCACGACCAGTAGTCGATCGTGACCGGCTTGTCCGGGCTTCCGGCGGAGCCCGACGCGTCCTCGTCGCCGCTGCCGCAGGCGGCGACGAGGGCCAGCGAGGCCACGGCTGCCACGAGGGCTATGGGGGACTTGATGGAGGTGGGCTTCATTGCACTACTCCTCGAAAAAGGCCGATCGATGACGGCGAGTTGGCGAACATCTTTCGACCAAAAACGATCAGGGTCAAGAGTGAATGAGCGAACGATCATCTCGGAACGGTTTCGATCGCTCGACGGTCGATCAGGAGGGCTATGTCCGGACACGGGTGGGCAAACGAACGGAAGAGCACATCAGCCCAGGTCGGGGGCGTCCCGGAACTCCACCACCGGGGACGGAGGAGCGTCGTCCAGCTCCAGCACCACGACCTCGTTGCGTCCGGCGCGCACCAGCGGCCAGGGGACGTACAGGGTGCGCTGCGGTCCGCGGTCCCAGTACCGGCCCAGACAGAACCCGTTGACCCAGACGTAACCCTTGGTCCAGCCGGGCAGCGCGAGGTACCCGTCGGCGGGCTCCACCGCCTCGAAGTGCCCCCGGTGGAAGACCGGCCCCGGCCCCTCGCCGGCCGCACCCCAGGGCAGACCCTCGGGCGTGCCGTGCCCCAGCTCCACGGCCCGCGCCGACCAGCCGTGCAGGGCCTGTTGGGTGTGCAGCACCCGACGCACCCCCTTGCGGTCGCCGAGGCCCATCCCGTAGTTCACCCGCCCCATGGACTCCACCAACAGGCCCACCCGCGCCCCGTCGGCCGGCACCGACACCTCGGGCACCTGCTGCTCCCCGTCCCGCTCCAGGACGCCCCTGAGTCGTCCGTCCACGTACAGGTGGGCCCGGTCGGCGAGTCCCTGCACGGACAGGGGATAGGGGCCGCGCGGCCCCGGGACGGTCGTCTCGTAGAGGACGAGCCCGTGCGCGAGTCCCAACTCCTCGAAGGAAGGCGGCTCGGGGGACCGCACCGGCTCCCCGGTGCCCAGCCGGTCGAGCACGTCGAAGAGGCGGACGGAACCGTCGAGCTCCACCCGACCCGGCGGCAACAGCGCGGGAAGCGGCAGGGGTTCGGGCGGCGGGGCGTCCGCGTAGCGGCTCAGCACCTCCCGGAAGGCGTGGAACTTCTCCGTCACCGCGCCGCGCTCGTCGACGGGGGCGTCGTAGTCGTAGGAGGTGACGGTCGGCGCGTAGCGCTCGCCGGTGACGGGGTCCTTGGTGTTGGCCCCGGCCCAGGTGGCGAAGTTGGTCCCGCCGTGGGCCATGTACAGGTTCACCTGCCCGCCCGACGCCAGGATCTCGTCGAGCGCCGCCGCCGCTTCTTCGGGGGCGCGCACGACGTGTTCGTCCCCCCAGTGGTCGAACCAGCCGCACCAGAACTCCATGCACACCGGCGGATCGTCCGGCCGCACCGCCGCCAGCTGGGCGAACGCCTCGCCGGCCCGGCTGCCGAAGTTGACGGTGGCCAGGTGGCCCGGCACCGAGCCGCCGGTCAGGAAGAAGTCGTCGGGCCCGTCGGAGGTGAACAGGGGGACGTCGACGCCCCGTTCCCGCATCAGCTCCGCCACGTGGCGCAGATAGCCGGTGTCGGTGCCGTACGAACCGTACTCGTTCTCGATCTGCATCATCAGCACGTTGCCGCCCCGGGTGACCTGGTGCGGGACGAGCCGTGGCAGCAGTTCGTCGAACCACCGCTCCACCCGGGCGAGGAAGCCCGGGTCCTGGCAGCGCAGCGCCCGCACCTCGGGGTCGGCGAGCAGCCACCAGGGCAGCCCGCCGTTCTCCCACTCGGCGCAGATGTACGGGGACGGCCGCACGATCGCGTGCAGTCCGGCCTCCCGGGTGGCGGTCAGGAACCGGTCCAGGTCGGCCAGGCCCGAGAAGTCGTAGCTGCCCGGCCGCGGTTCGTGCAGGTTCCACGGAACGTAGGTCTCGACGCAGTTGAGGCCCATCGCGCGCAGCTGGCCCAGCCGGTGGGGCCACTGTTCGGGCAGCGAACGGAAGTAGTGCAGGGCACCCGACAGCAGGCGCACCGGTCTGCCGTCGAGGGAGAACCCTTCGGGGGACACACGGAACATCGGGAACTCCTGGGGAGAAATCGGGTGTGGGTAGGGGCGTCGGAGGGCAGGGCGGTGGGGGGGGCCCGCGGGTGGGGGGGCGCACCACCCCCCCGGAGCGCAGGCGCGAACGGGCGGGTAGGGGCCCGGCCGGTCGGCGCGGGGCGCGGACAAAGCGC
>NZ_JBHXEN010000020.1:6443-55135 GCF_042724695.1 Streptomyces sp. NPDC127068
CCTACTGTGGGCCTCTGGGTGGTTTCTGGGGGGGGGGGGGGGGGGGGGGGGGGGGGGGGGGGGGGGGGCGGCGGGGGCGGGGGGCCCCCCCCCCCACCCCCCTGGAGCGCAGGCGCTACGGGACGGGTCGGGGCCGGACGGGTCGGCGCGGGGCGCTGACTAGGCGCCGGGGTGCGCCGGGGGCGTGGGGGCGCTGGACGCGCGCACCCGCAGCTCCGGCAGGATCGCGAGCCGGTGTCCGGGGCGCCCGGGGTCGGCGAGCCGGTCGGCCAGCAGGCCGACCGCACTGGCGCCCACCGCGAGCTTGGGCGGCGCGACGGCACTGAGCGGGATGTCGGCGAGGGCGGCGACCTCGTCGTCGTACGCCACGATCGCGAGGTCGTCGGGGACGCGCAGCCCCCGCGCGCGCAGCCGTTGGAGCAGTACGATCGCGTCGTGGTCGTTGTGGACGAGGGCACCGTCGAGTTCGCCCGCCGCCGCTGCGTCGGCGAACCGCTCGACCGGGGCCGAGCGCCCCGCCGGATCGGTGCCCGGCGGCGACAGCCGCAACCTGAGCGCGGCTTTGGGGTCCAGTCCGGCCGCGGCGAGCCCGGCGAGGTAGCCCTCCTCGACCAGCGGGGTGTGCGGGCTGTCCTCGCGCAGCAGCAGTCCGATGCGGCGGCGGCCGAGGTCGGCGAGGTGGCGCACGGCGGCCAGCGCGCCCGCGGCGTGATCGGTGACGACGCTCTCGGTGTCCGCGAGCCCCGGGCCGGGGCGGCGTTCCACGAGGAGGTGCGGAACCGTCAACGCGTTGAGCCACGCCTGGTCCGCCGCCGGACCGCACGGGGTGACGAGCAGTCCGTCGACCCCGTCCGCCAGCAACTGTGCGGCCTGCGCCTGCTCCTCGGCCGGGCTGTACTGGGAGATGCCGAGGACCAGTCGGATGCCGCGGGCCGCGGCGGCGGCCCGCGCCCCCTTGATGACGTCGGGGTAGTAGTAGTCGGCGGCCGGGACGATCAACCCGAAGGTGAGGGGGGCGCCCCCCGCCGGGACCGCTCGGGGCGTCCCGCCGAGCGGACCGCGCGGGGCGCCGCCCGGGGGTTCCCGGCGACCGGATCGCTGCACCGCACCCCCGTGGACCCGGTCCAGCAGTCCCCGTTCGGCGAGGGCCTCCACATCACGGCGGACGGTCACCGAGGAGACCCCCAGTTCCTCGGCGAACTCCGTGACCCGCAGCGAGCCGTGCTCCCGGAGCCTGCGCAGTATCGCCTGGTGCCGTTCTTCGGCGTGCACGTGAATGGGTCTCCTTAGTCCTTGTCCGCGGGGCCTTGCGGTTCCCGGGGTCCCGTTGCTGGTTCCCCCGTACCGACCCGCCCCCGCCCACCGGCCCTCCCCGGCTGAGCCGAAGCCTAGCCGGTGGCCGATCGTTTGTGAACGTTTATGTTCGAACAGTCAATTCGATGCTGAGATGTGCAGACCGTTGCCGCTTCTTGAGCGGGCGTGTTAGAAATCGCTCACTCTTGAGCGTCGCGAGCGTCGCCCCTTCCCGCCCTCATGCCTCGCCTTCTCCTGCTCGCCCCTTGCTCGAATCCGGCTGCCCGCAGCCCCCTTCAGCTGCCCAGCCCGATACGCCCGCGTGCCGGATCCCCCGTCCGGCCGCTCATCCGTCCGGAGGTCCTGCCCATGTCCGAAGCAGCGTCCCGACCCTCCCGCCGACCGTCCCGTGCAGCGCAGCCGCACCCCTCCCTCTCCCGACGCACCCTGCTGCGCCTCTCGATCGCCACCGCCGCCGCCGTTCCGCTCGTCGGAGTCTCCGCCCTCCCCGCACACGCCACCACCGACGTGTACGACGCCCTGCGGCTGAAGTGGCGCGAACTGGTGCTCGGCACCGGATTCGACCCCGCCGCCGCCCCGTACGCGGCCAAGCTGACGGCGCTCGGGGCCACCGCCGGCACCCTGCGCACCACCATGAACCCGGCGAACGGCTCCCTGTGGCCGGACCTGCCGTACGCGGACCCCGAGCCCGACCTCGACCCCGAGTCGTACACCTTCTCCGGCAACCTCGGCATCAGCTACCACCGACTGCGCACGCTGGCCGAAGCCCACGCCCAGCCGGGCACCGGGCTCACGGGCGACCCGGGCCTGCTCGCCGACGTGCTGACCGGCCTCGACCACCTGCACACCCAGGCGTTCAACGCCGGCCAGGCCCGGTACGGCAACTGGTACAACTGGCAGATCGGCATCCCGCAGGCGCTGCTCGACATCTGCACGCACCTCTACGACCACCTGGGCGCCACCCGGTTGACCAACTGGATGGCCGCGATCGACCACTTCGTCCCGGACAGCGTGGTCGCCTCGTACACCGGCACCTCGACGGGAGCCAACCGCGTCGACCTGTGCCGGGTCCTCGCGCTGCGCGGCGTCGTCGGCAAGACCTCCGGCAAGATCGCCACGGCCCGCGACGCGCTGTCCCCCGTCTTCCCCTACGTGACCTCCGGCGACGGGCTGTACGCCGACGGGTCGTTCATCCAGCACGGCACCGTTCCCTACACCGGTTCCTACGGGTCCGTCATGCTCGGCGGACTGTCCCTGCTGTTCACCCTCCTCAAGGGTTCGCAGTGGGAGGTCACCGACAGCGGCCGGCAGATCGTACTGGACTCCGTGGGCCAGGCGTACGCGCCGTTCCTGTACAACGGCCTCGCCATGGACAGCGTCTCCGGGCGTTCCATCAGCCGGGGCCTCCAGAAGTCCGACACCCGGGCCGTGCGCCAGGACGACCACCTGCGCGGCCACGCCATCATCGCCTGCATCGCCCTGCTGGCGCAGAGCGGTTCCCCCGCGGAGCGCAGCAGCATGGACGCGATGGTCAAGGGCTGGATATCCCGCGCGACCATCAACCCCCTGCTCACCAGCCCCGCCCTCGGCGTCGCCCAACTCGCCCGGCTCAAGGCCGTCAACGACGGCGCAGGGCCGGCCGCCCCCGAGCCGATCGGCCACCGGCTCTTCCCCGCGATGGACCGCGCGGTGCACCGTCGCCCCGGGTGGGCGGCGAACGTGTCGATGGCCTCCCGGCGCATCACCCACTACGAGAACGGGAACGGCGAGAACCTCCGCGCCTGGCACAGCGGTTCCGGAATGCTCTACTGGTGGGGCAGCGACTTCGCGAACGGCCAGTACAGCGACAGCTTCTGGCCCACCGTCGATCCCTACCGACTGCCCGGCACGACGGCCTCCACGAAGAAGCTGGCCGACGGCGCGGGCGGCGCCTGGGGCGCGGCGCGTCCCGACGTGCGCTGGGTCGGCGGCGCCACCGACGGCACCTACGGGGCCGTCGGCCAGTACCTCAAGGGCCTGTCCTCCACCCTCAAGGCCAAGAAGTCCTGGTTCTTCCTCGACGACGCGGTGGTGTGCCTGGGCGCCGGCATCCACGCCCGGGACGGCGTCGGCATCGAGTCCGTCGTCGACAACCGCAACCTCGGCGCGGCCGGCACCCACACCTTGACCGTCGACGGCGCCGCCCAGCCCGCCTCCCAGGGCTGGACCGCGACCTTCCCCACCGCCCGGTGGGCGCACCTGGCCGGACACGGCGGTTACGTCTTCCCGGGCGGCGCCCCGCTGAAGGCCCTGCGCGAGACCCGCACCGGGGCCTGGTCCGACATCAACACCGGCGGCACCACGGACCCGGTGAGCCGCCGATACGTCACCCTGTGGTGCGACCACGGCACCGATCCCACCTGGGCCGCCTACGCCTACGTACTGATGCCCGGGGCGACCGGCGCCCAGACCGCGGCCCGCGCGGACGACACCGGTTGGCTCCAGGTCCTCGCCAACTCCGACGAGGTCCAAGGCGTTTCGGTCCCCTCGCTGGGCTTCACGGGGATCAACTTCTGGTTCGCGGGCACCGCGGGTGCCGTCTCGGCGAGCGCTCCGGCCTCCGTCCTGATCCGACGCACCGGCAGCACCGCGGAGCTCCGGGTCAGCGGGCCGCTGCGGGACGGCGCCGCCATCGACCTGACCTGGAACGCCCCGGTCGCCGCCGTCACCGCGAAGGACGCATCGGTCCAGGTGCTGGGCACCGGGGCCGCGCTGCGTCTGCGCATCACTGCGGGAACCCTCGGCGCGGTGCACGCCGCGACCCTGACCCTGGCCTGACCGCGGGGGCACCTCCACACGCCGTGGAGGTGCCCCGCCTGGTGACCCCGCTCCCGGCCCCGGCCCGCGCGCATCGGCCAATAGCTGGCCGGTTGTCGCCCTGCGCCCGCGTGGCGGCCGGGACGGTCACCCCGGAACGCTACGATCACGGCGTGATGACGAACCGGTCACCGCTGTGCAACGTGTCGGCGGTTCAACCCGTCCGACCCCTGCTGCGGTTGTCGGCCCTCGTCCTGCTGCTGCTCGGCGTGGCGCTCGCCCACGGGGTCTACGCCGACAGCGCCGCCGGGCACGCCGCCGCACACCTCGGGGTCGCCCCCGCCGCGCACCACACCACCGAGGGGCACGGTCCCGCACCGGCCGACGCGTGCCCCGCTCCCGTGCAGCAGACCGCGCCCGACGGCGACCACGCGCCCGCACACCCGGGCGAACACTGCGCCTCCGGCCCGTTGCCGTCGGGCCCCAGCGCTCCGGCCCAGGCCGCCGCCCCCGGTGCCCGTCCCGCGGCCCTCCCGCACCTGACCCCGGCCGGCCGCGGAACACCGACGGCACCCCTCCCCGGGCCCGCCGCGGGCCGAGGCTCCACCGTCGTCCAACAGGTGTAGAGCGCACGCACGGCCCCGGTCGTGCGCCGCCCCCGCTCCACCGCCCCGCCCTCCGCACGTCCGAGGGCCGCCCCCCCCACCACTTCGCGCCCTGCAACCGCCGAGGCCCACGGCCTCCCGTGCGGTCGACGGGCGTACGGAGAAACCCCGTTGCCGAAGCACCGCCCGCCCGTGCACCCCCGCCGAAACGGCCCCCGCCCTCCTTCCGCCCGCATCCTGACCGCCCTCGTCCGCGGCGTCGTCCTCGCCGCCCTGGGATGGTGCGTCCTCGCCCACGGCCCCCTCGAACCGGACGGACACGGTTCCGGGCCGCTCCCGGTGGCAGCCGCCCCCGCACCCGCCAGCTCCGAGCACCACCAGCCCGGCGACCACCACGGCGGCGAGGAGTGCGCCACCGACCAGGCACAGCGACTGCCGGTCGCCGCCCCGGACCTCCCCCCGGCCCCCGGTACCGCCGCACTGATCGCCCTCGCCGTGGCGGCCGTGCCGAGGGCGTGCCGCCGCAGCCCCCTGCGCCGTCACATAGGCGGGCGCACCGGCAGAGCCACCTTGGTCCACACCTCGCGGTGGCGGATCTAGACCGCCTTCCCGTGGCCGGAACCCCGGCCGCCGCGCACCGGCCGCTTCGCAGCCGGGCGCGAGATGAGCGCACCCGTGCACCCATCGAAGGAAAGCGAAGGACATGCAGTCCCTACGTGACACCACCACGACCACACCCACCGGTTCGGCCCTCCCCGCGCTGGTGGGGAACACCCCGCTGCTGCGGGTCTCGGCTCCCCTGACCCCCCGGGGCCGCGGCTTCTGGGCCAAGCTCGAAGGCTTCAACCCGGGCGGCATCAAGGACCGGACCGCCCTCCACATGGTCGAACGGGCCCGCTCCCGCGGCACGTTGCTTCCCGGGAGCCGGATCGTCGAGTCGACCAGCGGCACCCTCGGACTCGGACTGGCGCTCGCCGGAATGGTCCACGACCACCCCGTCACCCTGGTGACCGACCCCGGACTCGAACCGTCCATGACCCGCCTCCTCGCCGTGCACGGCACCCGCGTCGACGTCGTCACCGAACCCCACCCGGTGGGCGGTTGGCAGCAGGCGCGGCGCGACCGGGTCACCGCTCTGCTCGCTCAGGAACCCGGCTCCTGGTGCCCCGACCAGTACAACAACCCGGACAACACCACCGCGTACACCCCGCTCGCCCTCGAACTGGCCGCACAGCTCGGACACGTCGACACCCTCGTGTGCAGCGTCGGCACCGGCGGACACTCGGCCGGTGTGGGCCGGGTCCTGCGCCAGCTCTACCCGGACGTCCGGATCGTGGGCGTCGACACCGTCGGCTCGACCATCTTCGGCCAGCCCGCGCGGCCACGACTGATGCGCGGCCTCGGCTCCAGCATCCATCCGCGCAACGTGGACTACGGACTCTTCGACGAAGTCCACTGGGTGGCCCCGGCGGAAGCCGTGTGGACCTGCCGCACCCTCGCCGCCTCCCACTACGCCACGGGGGGCTGGAGCGTCGGAGCGGTCGCACTCGTCGCCGGTTGGCTGGCCCGCACCGACACCCCCGACACCCGGATCGCCGCGGTCTTCCCCGACGGGCCGCAGCGCTATCTGTCGACGGTGTACGACGACGACTACTGCACGCGGCACGGGCTCCTCACCGGCCCGCCGCCGCCCGCGCCCGAAGTGGTGGGCAGCGCGAGCGAGAAGGAGGTCGTCCGCTGGACCCGGTGCGTCGACGTCCGAGACCCGCTCGCCCCCGCGGCGGGCGCCGGCACGGCCCACGCGGCGAACGCGGCGGACGCCCGGTGACCGGCGCCACCGGCACCCTCGCGCAGTTGCGCAGCCATCCGCGCGGGGTGCAACTCCTCCTCGTCAACCAGTTCACCATCAACCTCGGCTTCTACATGCTGATGCCGTACCTCGCGGCACACCTGTCCGGCACCCTCGGGCTCGCCGCCTGGGCCGTGGGCCTCGTCCTCGGCGTGCGCAACTTCAGCCAACAGGGCATGTTCCTGGTCGGCGGCACCCTCGCCGACCGGCTCGGCCACAAGCCGATGATCGTCGCCGGATGCGTCCTGCGGACCCTCGGGTTCGCCGCCCTCGGACTGGTCAGCTCCGTCCCCGCGCTCATCGCCGCGTCCGCGGTGGCGGGTCTCGCGGGTGCGCTGTTCAACCCTGCGGTGCGCGCGTACCTGGCGGCGGACGCGGGGGACCGCAGGGTCGAGGCGTTCGCCCTGTTCCAGGTCTTCTACCAGGCGGGCATCCTGCTCGGCCCGCTCGTCGGCCTGGTGTTGACCGGGGTCGACTTCTCACTGACCTGTCTCGTCGCGGCGGGCCTCTTCGCCGTGCTGTCCGTCGTCCAGATCAAGGCCCTGCCGCCCCGCCCCCGGGACCCGGACACGGGCGCGGCCCCGGGCACGGAGAAGGCAACGGGGGACGGACCGCCGGGCGGGGTGCTCCGCCAGTGGCGCGGCATCCTCGCCCACCGTTCCTTCCTGCTCTTCTCCCTCGCCATGACCGGGTCGTACGTCCTCACCTTCCAGGTCTATCTGGCGCTCCCGCTGGAGGTGCGCAGGATCGGCGGCGAGGGAGGTGGCGCGACCGCCGCCGTCGCCCTCCTCTTCGTGGTGTCCGGGGTGTGCACGATCCTCGGCCAGACCCGGATGACCGCCTGGTGCGGAGCACGGTGGGAGCCCGGAGTCGCGGTGGCGATCGGCCTCGTGGTGATGGGCCTGGCCTTCGTCCCCCTGCTGGTGGCGACGGCACTGCCGGTCCCCGAAGCGGGCACCGCTCGGTGGCTGCTCGCCGCGCTGCCACCTGCACTGGCCGCACTGCTCCTGGCCGTCGGCACGATGATCGCCTACCCGTTCGAGATGGACATCGTGGTCCGTCTCGCCGGGGGCCGATGGGTGGCCACGCACTACGGCTTCTACCAGACGGTCTGCGGCATCGGCATCACGCTCGGCAACCTGGTGACCGGCGCGGCAGTCGATGCCTCCCGTGCCGCCGGAGCGCCCGCGTTGCCCTGGGCCGCGTTGGGCGTCCTGGGCCTCGGTAGTGCGGTGGCACTGCACGCCCTGCACCGGGCGGGCCGTTTGGCACCCGCCCGGCCCGTGACCGTCTGAGCCCGGACGGTGGGGCAGGCGTCTGGTGCCTGCCCCACCGTCACCCCTGCCCCACCGTCACCCCTGCCCCACCGTCACTCCTGCCCGCCGTGCCGGTGCACGGTCGCCGCGTCGACAGCCTTCGTGCGCAGGCCCGGGACCAGCACCCCCGCCACCGCCAGATGCATCAGCGCCAGCACGGCCCGAGTGCCGCCGTTCATGCCGTCGCCGGTCAACGGCAGGAAGGACACGGCGAGTACGGCGACGGCAACCCCGGTCCAGACGGCACGGGCACGCCGTACCCCGAACCGCTCCAGAGCGGCCAACAGCCCCCAGCCGGCGAGCACCGCCAGCAGCGCGGCTAACCCCACCGCCACCACGCCGATGTCGAGCGTCTGCCCGCCGTCGACGATCCGCAGCCGGTGCCCCAGCAGCGGGTCCGCGACCAGCCACACCAGCAGGGGCGCCAGGACCGCGAGGCCCGACACCCCCCAGCGCCCACCCCGCGCGCTCAAGTGGTGCCGCCCGCGAGCGCGCCGTGCAAGAAGACCTCCACCAGTTCCTGCGTGGACAGCGCCAGCTCGTCCTCCAGGTGCGCATGGGTGAAGAGCAGCCCGAAGAAGAGGGCCGCGATCTGCTCCGGCGGTCGTCGCCATGCGGCCTTGTCGGGCTCCAGCAGATCCACGAGGGCTGCGCGGATGCGGGTCGCCGACTCCTCGCGCCCCGCGCCGCGCACCGTGCCGGGATGCTTGCCGCCGCGGTGTCCTGAGGTGTGCAACGAGCCGGCGATCGCGCCCATGCGGGACAGGTGTGCCTGCAACGCCTGCGCCGCCTCCACGAGTCGGTCGGGCAGCGGCTGCGACACCTCGATCGCGTCGAGTTCGCGCACCGCGTGTTCGGGGGAGAGCGCCTCCGCCAGGCAGGCTTGCAGCAACTCGTCCTTGTCGGCGAAGACCCGGAAGATCGTGCCCTCGCCGATGCCCGCGGCACGGGCGACCTTCGCGGTGGTGACCGCGGCGCCGTACTCGGCGATCAGCGGGATCGTGGTCTGGATGATCATCGCGCGCCGCTGCTCCGGCGACATGCCGGGGGCGCGGCGGCGGGTGGTTCGGTTGCGGTTCCCGTCGGGTGCTGTCATGACGACGAGACTACGGAGTGAGTCCTCACTCCGTCAATGAGTGAGGACTCACTCCGTGGAACGCCAGGGCGAAGTGCCCGTGAGTGGGCCCCGGTTCACCGGCGGCTTCGCGGCCCGGCCACCACCCCCCTACACCCGCGCGGCCTCCTCCCCGGGCGTCTCCCGCACGGCCACCGGCTCCGGCGCCGGCCGTGTCTCGGGCAGCGCGACGAAACAGGCCAGGCTCAACACCGCGACCCCGGTCAGCCAGCCGGCGACCCCCCACGGCGGCCGGGCGCCCTCCGACAGTGCCGTGGCGACGAGGGGGGTCACCGCCCCGCCGAGCACTCCGGCCAGGTTGTACCCCACCGCCGCCCCGGTGCAGCGCATCCGCGGCTCGTAGAGCTCCGGAAGGTACGCCGCGATCACCGCGAACATCGTGACGAAGGCGATCAACGCCACCATGAACCCCAGGAACATCAGCACCGGTTCCCCCGTGTCCAAGAGTGCGACCAGCGGGAACATCCACACCACCGAGAGGGCGCTGCCCGCCAGGCACAGCGGACGCCGGCCCACCCGGTCGCTGAGCAGCGCGACGGCCGGCGTCAGCGCCCCCTTGACCGCGACCGCCACCATCACGCACGTCAGCATCACCGAGGAGCTGACGCCGACCCGATCCGTTCCGTAGGCGAGTGCCCAGGTCGACACCGAGTAGAAGGTCGCGTACCCCACGGACAGCGCGCCCGCGGTGAGCAGCACCAACCGCCAGTGTCCGCGCAGGACTTCGGTCACGGGTGCGCCCGCGCGTTGCCCCGATTCGCTCAGTTCGCGGAACTGCGGGGTCTCCGTCAGGGAGGAGCGCAGCACCAGGCCGGCCGCGGCGAGCAGGCCGGCCGCCCAGAACGGCACCCGCCATCCCCAGGACTGGAACTGGGCATCCGTCAGCTGGGCCGAAAGGGCCAGCATCATGCCGTTGGCGAGGAGGAACCCCAGCGGCGGACCCATCTGCGGGAAGCTCCCCCACAGTCCGCGCCGGCCGGCGGGCGCGTGTTCGGCCGTGAGCAGCACCGCCCCGCCCCACTCGCCGCCCAGGCCGATGCCCTGGAGGAAACGCAGCACCAGCAGCAGCGCGGGAGCCGCCGCCCCGATCGACGCGTACGTCGGCACGCACCCCACCGCCACGGTGGCCGCCCCGGTCAGCAACAGCGAGCCGAACAGCACGGGACGCCGTCCGTAGCGGTCACCGATGTGCCCGAACACGACGGACCCCAGTGGACGGGCCACGAAGCCGACGCCGAAGGTGGCGAACGCGGCGAGGGTCCCGGCCAACGGGGAGAAGGACGGGAAGAACAACGGGCCCAGCACCAGCGCGGCAGCGGTGCCGTACACGAAGAAGTCGTAGAACTCGACGGCGGTCCCGATCAGGGAGGCGGTCGCGAGCCGCAACATCGACGGGGCTCCGCTCCGGCCGGACGCGGACGACGGAGGGCGACGGGAAGACATACCGGACCAACGCCGCTCACCCGGCGCCGGTTACGCCCCGGCCCGGCCCGGACGGAGCGCACGTCGGGGGCACGGACGGTGCCGTGTGCCGGACCGTGTGCGACCCCTCGTCGTGACCGGGGTGCGTGCGGGTCGCCGGGCGGCCTGCCCGGTCCCGGCCCCGCCCCAGCCCACGCGTGCGCATGGTTCGTGCGGCCCCGCCCGGCGAGCGGCCCCCGTCGGGCGACACATGCGCCTAGCCTTCCGGACATCGCCGCATTCGGCACTCGCACCATCACCGGAATCAGCGGGATCCGCGAGAACAGCGAGATCCGCGACACCAACGCAGTGCTGCCGGACCGTCCGCGGTCGCGCGGGTCACGGCACCTGCCCTTCTCGGAGGTTGCCCATGCTGGAGAGCATCGTCGTCGTCGGTGGGGGAACGTCGGGCTGGATGACGGCGTCCTACCTGAGTGCCGCATTCGGGGACCGGATATCCGTCACCGTGGTCGAATCCGATCGGGTCCCGACGATCGGCGTGGGGGAAGCCACCTTCAGCACCGTCCGGCACTTCTTCGAGTACCTGGGGCTGGCCGAGCGGGATTGGATGCCCGCGTGCAACGCCACGTACAAACTGGGAATCCGGTTCGAGAACTGGCGGGCGCCGGGGCACCACTTCTACCACCCGTTCGAGCGGCAGCGGGTGGTCGCCGGCTTCTCCCTGCCCGACTGGTGGCTGGCCCGGTCCGCCCCGGCCGGCCGCTTCGACGAGGAGTGCTTCCTCGTCGGCACCCTCTGCGACAACGAGAGGTCGCCGCGCCACCTGGACGGTTCGCTTTTCGAGGGCGACCTGGCCGACCGGTCGCCCGGCCGCAGCACCCTGACCGAACAGGGCACCCAGTTCCCCTACGCCTACCACTTCGACGCCGCGCTGCTCGCCGGATACCTGCGCGACTACGCCGTGGCCCGGGGGGTGCGGCACGTGGTGGACGACGTGGTGCGGGTGGCGCAGGACGCACGCGGCTGGATCACCCATGTGGCCACCCGCACCAGCGGTGACCTGGCCGGTGACCTCTTCGTGGACTGCTCGGGCTTCCGCGGCCTGCTGATCAACGAGGCGGTCGGCGAGCCCTTCGACTCGTACCAGGAGACCCTGCCCAACGACAGCGCGGTGGCCCTGCGGGTCCCCGTCGACATGGAGCGCCGGGGGCTGCGCCCCTGCACCACGGCCACCGCCCAGGACGCCGGCTGGATCTGGACGATCCCGCTGTACGGCCGGATCGGCACCGGCTACGTCTACGCGCGCGACTACTGCTCGGCCGAGGACGCCGAACGCACCCTGCGCGCCTTCGTCGGACCCGCAGCCGACGACCTGGAGGCCAACCACCTCCGCATGCGGATCGGCCGCACCCGCCGTTCCTGGGTCAACAACTGCATCGCGGTGGGACTGGCGAGCGGATTCGTCGAGCCGCTGGAATCCACCGGGATCTTCTTCATCCAGCACGCCGTGGAACAACTCGTCAAACACTTCCCGGACTCCGATTGGAACCCCGGACTGCGCGACTCCTACAACCGGCTCGTCGGGCGCTGCATGGACGGCGTACGGGAATTCCTCGTCCTGCACTACTACGCCGCCGCACGCGCGGACAACGCGTACTGGAAGGACACCAAGACCCGGAAGATCCCCGACTCCCTCGCCGAACGCATCGAGCAGTGGCGCACGAAACTCCCGCACGCCGAGTCCGTCTATCCGCACTACCACGGATTCGAGGCGTACTCCTATGTGTGCATGGTCCTCGGGCTCGGCGGTATTCCGCTGTCGCCGTCGCCCGGGCTCCGGCTCCTCGACCCCACCGCCGCGCAGCGCGAGTTCCGGCTGCTCGCCGCCCAGGCCGACGAGCTGAAACGTTCCCTGCCCAGCCAGTACGCCTACTTCGCCCAGTCCCGCTGACCGCGGCGCCGGGAGCCGTGGATCATGACGGATCTGCTGGTGGCGGGGCTGCACCTGCTCGCCCTGTTGGGAGTCCTCGCTCTGGTCGCGGCCGTCGGGCGGGTCGTCGCCGGGTGGCTGGGATTACCGCTCGTGATCGGGGAGATCCTGGTCAGCCTGCTGGTCGGCCCCGCACTGCTCGCCGTCGTCGGCAGGCACCGGTTCGACACGCTGTTCCCCGAGCAACTCGCCGACCCCCTCAAGGCGGTCGGCGAGATCGGCCTCGTCCTGTTCCTCGTCGGTGTCGTCCACGGCCTGGACCGCGGTGCGGCCGACCGGGGGAACCGCACCGTGCTCCGGGTGACGGCCGGGGTGTTCCTGCTGCCGCTGCTGACCGGGCTGGTGTTCGCCGGATGGGTGGGGTGGGCCGGGGGGCCCGCCCTGCTCGGAACGGCTCCGCTGTCCGCGCTGGTGGTGATGCTGACGGTGGCGATGAGCGTCACCGCGGTCCCCGTACTGGCGTGCATCATCGACGAACGCGGGACCGGGCTCGGCCGTTCCGCTCCGCTCGCCCTGCTGTCCGCCATCCTGCTGGACACCGTGGCCTGGTTGCTGCTCGCGGTGGCCCTCGGACTGGCGGCCGGCGGAGTGTGGGGCGTGGCCGGCGCGTTCGCGGCGCTCGGAGCCGGTGTGTTGGTGACCCGGTGGGGACGTTCGGCCCTGGGACGCCCGTACGTCGACGCGGCGGCCGGACGGCATCCGAGGGCCGCGGCCGTCGTCCTCGGGGCCATCGCCCTGGCCGCGGCGGCCGGGGCGCGCGAGGCCGGACTGACCGTCGTCCTCGGCGCCTTCCTCGCCGGGGTGCTCCTGCCCAAGACCCGGGCCGGACCCTGGGAGGGGGTGATCGAGCCGGTCGTCCGGCTCGGACGGCTGCTGCTGCCGGTGTTCTTCGTCGGCACCGGAATCACCCTGTTCACCGAGTCCCGCGCGACGCTGCCCTGGGCCGCGACGCTGCTGTGCACCGCTCTGGCCGTCATCGGCAAGGTGGGCGGGGGGTACCTCGGCGCCCGCTGGGCCGGGGAGGACCGGGTCACCGCGCTGCGCGTCGGCGTCCTCGTCAACACCCGGGGCCTCACCGAGATCGTCGTCCTCCAGGTCGGCTACGCGGCGGGCATCCTCACCCCCGGCCTGTTCCTCGCGATGCTGGTGATGGCGCTGGCCACGACCGGTCTGACCGGACCGCTGCTCTCCCTCATCGATCACTGCGCGGCCCGTCGCGAGCCGCGCACGCTCCAAGGCGGTGTGCAGTGAACCTGTCCGACACGATCACCCCCACCCGGTTCCGCGCACTGATGGCGGGGTTCCCCAGCGGGGTCGCCGTGCTCACCGCGGCCGACACGACGTCCGGGCGGCCCTGGGGCATGACCTGCTCCGCGGTGTGCGCGGTCTCGCTGACACCGCCGACGTTGCTGGTGTGCGTACGCGTGGGCAGCCCCACCCTGGACACCATGCTCCGGGCGGGCCTGTTCGCGGTGAACCTCCTGCACGACGGGGCGCGCGCCACCGCCGAACTGTTCGCCTCCGGTGCCCCGCACCGCTTCGACCAGGTGCGCTGGGAGCAGGGCGGGGGCCGCGGTGGCCCCCACCTCGTCGACGACGCGCACACCGTCGCGGACTGCGTGATCAGCGGCCACCAGGTGGTCGGCAGTCACACCGTCGTCTTCGGCGAGGTGTACGGAGTGCGGCAGCACCGGGTGCCCCGGCCCCTGCTGTACGGCCTGCGACGGTACGCCGTGTGGCCGCACGACGGGGAGGAGGTCCCCCCGGGCCACACCGTCACCTGACCCGAGACACGATCCCCTTCGGGAGGGTGCTCACGGGTCGACGGCCCGTCTGACGGCGCCGCTGCCGAGGAGCCAGCCCACCGCCGCGGTCGCCGCGGCGGCGCGGCGACTGCGCGGCGACCCCGTCACCTGCTGCAACCGGGACTCGCCGGTGAGCGCGTCGGCAGCGGTCCGCGAGGAACGCAACGGAACGGTGGAAGCGCCGCTGCCGTGCACGATCAGGGTCGGTGCGGTGATCGCACCCAGTACCCCGCGCGGCTGGAGCCAGAAGACCTCGTTGAGCATCGCCCGGCCCAGCAGCAGACCGGGGGAGTACCGCACCCGGCCGTCCGCGACCAGCTCCCGCCCCGTCACCTCGTCGAGATAGCCGTCGTGCCACGCGGTGGAGCCGTCCACGAAGTGCTCCTTGTAGTCGATCAGCGGATCGCACAGCACCAGCCGGCCCACCTCGTCGCCGCGGCGCGCCGCATACCCCGCGGCCACCCCGCCGGTGAGGCCCGCCGCGACCAGGTCGACCTGCTCGGCCCCGGTCCGCTCCCGCAACAGACGGCTCCCCGCGCTGATCACATTGAGCAGCCCGGACAGACTCAGCTCGGCCTGCCGGCCCTCGCTCACCCCGTGGCCTGGCAGGTCGAAGCGGAGACCCGTCACCCCGCCGCGCGCCAGCGCGTGCGCCACGGTGGTGTACAGACCGCCCTGTTCCCGGGTGGCCCCCTCGGCGTGCAGGAACAGGGCCGCCCGGGCCCCCTCCCCACCCGCCGCGGGATCCGCGGGGGTCAAGGTGCCCGAGAGCCACAAGCCGTCATGGGTGCGCAGATGGGTGCGCGACCCGCTCGATCCGATCCGGGGTGGTTCCACCCGCACGGTGGGATCCTCCATCACTCACACACTCCGTTCGGCTCGGGAACCGGGACGGACAGCCTGCCCCCGGGCGGGGGCGGACGATTCGTCGCACGGGGGATTCCGCTGGCTCGCACGGTGTGGGACGCCACGGCGTGCAGGTACGGGCGCACCCGGCACCCGCAAACCGTCAAGCCCCACCGACGCGTGGGGATGTGGGTCCCACCCCCACCCCCGCACGATGGGCGGCGTGGGTTCCACGCCCTGGCCGTCGCCCCTGCACGGCGCCCGCCACCGGCGGTTCCGCAGCCGCGAGGGCCCACGGTCGGCCCTTCGGCACCCCACCGGCCCGCGGCCGGGCAGATGCGCCACCCCGATCCGTCCCCTCCCCTTCTCCCCATCCGATCTCGTCCCCCTCCGAAGGAGTCCGGTGCGCAGGAACGGCCCCACCGCCACGGGCACGGCCCGTCCGTCCCCGTCCCCCACGTCCCCCCGTGATCCGCTGCTCCCCGCCCCCGCGCCCCCGGCGGCGGGGCCCAAACGGATCACCGTGCTCGGCGCCGGCATAGCCGGACTGGTGGCCGCCCACGAACTCGAACGGCTCGGCCACCGCGTCCAGGTGCTGGAAGCCCGGTTGCGTCCCGGCGGCCGGGTCCGTACGCACGGCTTCGCCGGCCGCGGCCACGGCCCGCTCGTCGAACTCGGCGCGATGCGCATCCCCGCCGCCCACCGCCTCACCATGCAGTGGATCGACCGGTTGGGACTGAGCGACCGGGTGCGACAGTTCCGGCCCCTCTTCTCGGACGACGCCAGCTACCTGGAGACCACCGCGGGGCACGTCCGGGTCCGGGACGCCTCGCCGGCGCTCGTGGAGGAGTTCCGCCGGAGCCTGCCACCGGGCCACCGCTACCGACCCGAAACCGTGCTGTGCGCCGCCTGGCTCGCCGCGAGCGTCGACGCCGTCGCCCCCGGCACCTTCGGGCGGGCCCTGCTCTCCGGACTCCACGGGGAACTGCTCGACCTGCTCGCGGACATCGACGTCCGCCCGTACCTCGTGGACGGCCCCGTCCAGCGCGTCGACCTGAACCGATTCTTCGCCCACCACCAGGGGTTCGCGGCGAACGGCAGGTTCCGCTACTTCTTCAACGACGTGGTCACCGAGACCTCGTCGGCGTTGTTCCGACTCGACGGGGGCATGGACCAGATACCCGGGCGGCTGGCCCGGCGGCTGCGCGGCCCGGTGCGCTGGGGACAGCGGGTCCTCGGACTGCACGTACGGCCGGACGGGGTCCTGGTCGACGTCCGACACGGCCTCGCGGTCCGCCGGTTGCTCTGTGACCACGTCCTGTGCACCCTGCCGTTCTCGGTGCTGCGCCGGATGCCGCTCACGGGCGTCGCCCCGGAGAAGACCGCGGTGGTCAACGACATGCAGTACTGGCCCGCCACCAAGATCGCACTCCACTGTCGGGAGGCCTTCTGGGAGCACGACGGCATCAGCGGCGGCGGCTCCTTCACCGGCGGACTCACCCGCCAGACCTACTACCCGCCCGTGGAGAGCGACCCCAGGCTCGGTGCGGCGCTGCTCGCCAGCTACACCATCGGCCCGGACGCGGAGGCCCTGAGCGAGGTGCCCCGGGAGAAGCGCGTCGGCACCGTCCTCGGCGAACTCAGCGCCGTGCACCCCGAACTCGGTGCGCCCGGCATGGTCCTCGGCTCCGAGAGCCAGGTGTGGGGCGAGGACCCGTTGAGCCGGGGCGCCGCCTCGGTGCGCTGGAGCAAGGACCCCGTCACCGCGGAGGAGGAACGCGCCCTGGCCGCCGTGTCCCAGGGCGCCCTGTTCTTCGCCGGGGAACACTGTTCGTCGACGCCCGCGTGGATCGAGGGCGCCCTCGCGTCGGGGCTGGCCGCCGCCGAGGAGATCCATGCGCACGCCGCGCCCCGCCGGGCGTCGACCGCCGGGCCCCGGGCGGACGCCGGTGGCGCCCGGTGACGCCGGAGGGCCACCGCACCTGCCACCCAGGAGGTCTGATGAACGCTCCCCAGCCCGCCGCGTCGCACACCGACGTGTTGATCGTCGGTGGCGGACCGACCGGCCTCGCCACGGCCTTGGAACTGCGCTCGCGCGGAGTCGACTTCGTGCTCGTCGAAGCGGGTGACGGCACCGTCGCCCACCCCAAGGTCAGCAGCATCGGCCCGCGCTCCATGGAGTTCTTCCGCCGCTGGGGCGTGGCCGACCGCCTCCGCCACTCGGGCTGGCCCGGCGACCACAGCCTCGACGCCGTGTGGGTGACCCGCATCGGGGGCCACGAACTGTTCCGGCTGCCCCGCCGCACCATGGACACCCGCCCCCCGTTCCGGCACACCCCGGAGCCCGACGCCATCTGCCCCCAGCACTGGCTGGGGCCGCTGCTGCGCGCGGAACTCGGGGAACGGCCCGACGGCCCGGTCCGCATGCGCACCCGCATGGACCGCTTCGAGACGACCGACGACGGAGTGCGCGCCACACTGACCGAGGCGGACACCGGACGGACCACCACGCTGTACGCCCGCTACCTCATCGCCTGCGACGGCACCGGTTCCCCGGTCCGCAAGAGCTGCGGCATCCACGCCCCGGCCCGGCACCGCACCCAGGTCTTCCGGAACATCCTCTTCCGGGCGCCGCGGCTGCGCGCCGAACTCGGTGACCGCAACGCCAACTTCTACTACCTGTTGATGTCCTCCGCCCTGCGGTTCCCGCTGCGCGCCCTCGACGGCGCCGGCCTGTACCGCTTGACGGTCGGCCTCCAGGGCCACCCCGACTCGACCGTCGACGCGGACGTCCTGGTCCGCCGGGCCATCGCCCACGACACCCCCGTCGAGGTGCTGTCGGACAACACCTGGCACCTCGTGCACCGGGTCGCGGACACCTTCCGGGCCGGACGGGTGTTCCTCGTGGGGGACTCCGCGCACACCCTCTCGCCGTCCGGCGGCTTCGGCATGAACACCGGCATCTGCGGCGCGGCCGACCTGGGGTGGAAGCTCGCCGCCGCGCTCGACGGCTGGGCCGGACCCGCCCTGCTGGACAGCTACACCACCGAGCGGAGGCCCGTCGCCCTGGAAGGGCTGGAGGAAGCCAACCTCAACCTCCTGCGGGCGATGGGGCGGCAGATCCCCGACGCGCTGAACGACGACACCCCCGAAGGCGAACGGTTTCGTCAGCTGATCAGCGCGGCCCTGGCCCGCGGGGGAGTGGGTCGGGAGTTCGACGCCCCGGAGATCCACCTGGGGTTCAGCTACGAGGGCTCCCCCCTCGTCGTCCCGGACCCCACCGCGCCCGTGGAGGCGCAACCCGACCGGCGGCCCAACACCCGCCCCGGCTCCCGCGCCCCGCACGTGTGGCTGACACCCGGCAGATCGACCCTGGACCTGTTCGGCGAGGGCTTCGTCCTGCTGGCCTTCGCCCCGTCCGAACGCACCGACGGCTTCGCCCGCGCCTTCGCGACCCGGGGCGTGCCGCTCACCGTCCACCGCTGCGCGGTGCCCGAAGTCGCCGCCGCCTACGAACGGCCGTTCGTCCTGGTGCGCCCGGACGGCCACGTGGCGTGGCGCGGCCGGGCCCTGCCCGCCGACCCCGCCGCCGTGGCCGCCCGGGTGACCGGCGCACACCCCCGACCCGACGCACCCGAGGAACCGTCATGACCCAGGCACCGGCCCGGTCCGCGCTGCCCCCCTTCAGCCTGACCGGATGGCCCACCGAACGGCTCGCCGACCCGTACCCCGTCTACCGGCGCTACCGCGAGGAGGCCCCCGTCCACCGGGCCGCACCGGCCCCCGGCCCGCCCGACGCCCCCGCCACCTTCTACGTCCTGGGCCACGACGAGGTCGCCGCCGTCCTCAGCGGCACCGCGTACGGCCGCAGCGCCCGGCGCGCCGCCACCGCCACCACCCGCCCCCCGGAGCTGGTCCCCGAGGACCGTCCGACGCTGCGCGCCATGGTCCAGAACTGGCTGGTCTTCCTCGACCCGCCCCGCCACACGGAACTGCGCTCCGTCCTCAACCGGGAGTTCTCCCCCGGGGTGGTCACCCGGCTACGGGGGCGCATCCGGACGATCGCCGCCGACCTGCTCGCCGACCTCGGCCGCGAGGCCCGCCGGGACGGCAGCACCGACCTCGTCCGGGCGTTCGCCGCGCCCTTCCCGATCCTGGTCATCTCGGAACTGCTCGGCGTCCCGCCCGAGGACTGGCCCTGGCTCCGGGACCAGGCCGTGGCGGTCCAGCAGGCGAGCAGCAGTCGGGTGGGGCAGTGCCCGGCCGCCCACCAGATCGCCGACCGGGCCGCCCGGCAGCTCACCGACTACTTCCTGGACCTCGCCGCCCGCCGCCGCGCGGCCCCGGGACCGGACCTCGTGTCCCTCCTCGTCTCGGCGCAGACGCGGGGCGCACCGCTGAACGACACGGAGACCGTCGCGACCTGCGTACACCTGATGACCGCGGGCCACGAGACCACCACCAACACCCTCGCCAAGGCCGTCCTCACGCTGGGCGCCCGGCCCGCGGCCTGGGCCGCCCTCCGGGAACGGCCCCTGGTCCCGCTGCCGGCCGTCGACGAACTGATCCGGTTCGACCCGCCGGTGCAGACGGTGACCCGCTGGGCCTACCAGGAGGCGACCCTGGGCGGTCTGGACGTCCCGCGCGGCAGCCGGCTCGTCGCCGTGCTCGGGGCAGCCAACCGCGATCCGGCCCGCTTCCCCGAGCCGGACGCGCTGCTCCTGGACCGTCGGGGCCGCAACCTGGGCTTCGGGCTCGGCATCCACTACTGCCTGGGCGCCAACCTGGCCCGCACCGAGATCGAGATCGGGCTCGGGCTACTGCTGTCGGCCCTCGACGACCTCGGCGGACTCCGGGGCCCCGACGGCTCCGGCGCGCTCACCGTGACGGACGTCGCGTACCCCGACGACCTCGTCTTCCACGGTCCGTCACGGCTCCGGCTGCGCCTGGGCTGAGGGCGCGGACGCGCGCACCAACACCTCGTCCAGGTACCCGGCGAGCCGCCCGACCGGGTCGCCGTCCGGCAGGTCGACCACGGCGCCCACGTGTCCGTCCGGCCGGACCAGGACCAGCCGGGCGCCCTTCACCTGGTAGGCGTGGTGGGCCGCCGTCTCCCCGGGCGGCACCGCGTGCACGGCCACCATCCCCGGATAGCGGTCGTCCAGTGCCTCCGCCAACTCCGCTGCGTTCACCGCGGGGACCGGGCCGTCACCACCGCGGTCGAAGCACAGCAGGTGGTAGCCGCCCCCGTGGGTCAGCTCCAGTACGCCCCGGCCCCCGCCCCCCTCCCCCTGTGCACCGCCGCGGCCGGCCGGGGCGTACGGTGCGCGGTCCCCGGGGCGCAGCCGCCCGGTCGCCGAGGCGTCGCGGGACACCGCCCGGCTGCCCCGGTAGGTGATCCACAGCTGCGAGAAGATGTGGAAGAACAGCCGCCGCACCGGTGCCAGCCTGCTGACCGCGCCGATCACCCGGGTGACCACCCGGGTCCGCATCCACACCGCGAGCGCGTTGTTCCCGGTCTCCGCCCGGAACCCGAGGTCCGTGCGCTTGAGGACCGCCCGCGCGACCGGGCGCCGTTCCGCGTCGTAGGTGTCCAGCAGCCACGCCGGGGCGTGCCCGTGCGTCACCTGGGCCAGCTTCCACGCCAGGTTGACCGCGTCGCCGATCCCCAGGTTCAACCCCTGACCGCCCGCCGGGTTGTGGATGTGCGCGGCGTCCCCGACGAGGAAGCAGTTCCCCGACCGGAACCGGGACGCGATCCGGCTGTGGAACCGGAACATCGACGCCCACACGATGTCCTGGAGCCCGGCGTCCACCCGGAAGTAGTCGGCGAACCAACGGTGCAACACCTCGGGCTCCAGCGGCGCGTACGCCTCGTGCGAGGCCTGCGAGGCATCCCCGCCCCGGTGGATCCACGGCGGCACCACCCCGAACAGCCGGCACCGGCCGCTGGCGAGCGGGAGGATGCCGACGAAGCCGCCCCGCGTCAGGTTCAGCCGCATCCCCTGCACCCCGAGGTCCACGTCGAGGGTGACGTCCGCGAGCATGCCGCTCTGCGGGTACGTCCGCCCCCCGAAGTCCAGCGCCAACAACCGTCGTACGGTGCTGCTGGCCCCGTCCGCGCCGATCAGCCACCGTGCCGTCACCGTCCCCGGGGCACCGCCGTGCCGCACCCCCACCCGCACGCCCCGGCCGGTGTCCGCCAGGTCCTCCACCCCGGTGTCCCACTCCACGGCCACCCCGTGTTCGGCCAGTGCGTCCACCAGCAGCTGCTGGGTCTCGAACTGCTCCAGGGCCAGGGCGTACGGGAACCGTGTCCAGGCCGCCGTGCCCTCACCAGCGAGCGGCATCCGCCCGACGTGCCGGCCCCGCTCGTGGATCGCCACCTGGGTGATCGCCAACCCCCGGGCCACCGCCTGCTCCGCCACCCCGAGCCGGTCCAGCAACTCCAGGGTGCGGGCGTGCACGATCGCCGCCCGCGCCTCCTCGACGGGGCCCGACCCCCGGTCGACGATCCGTACCCGTACGCCGTGCTGCGCCAATGCCAGGGCGGCGGTCAGCCCGCTCGGTCCCGCCCCGGCGACCAGGACGTCGCAGTCGTGTGCATCGTGCATGTGACCCCTCAGCGTGGAAGTCGCCCCCGGGCCCGGCTCCGGACCCGCTCGCCCGAGTCTGACCGTAGGGTGCACCCGTCCGCATCGCGCGCCGCACGACCCGGCGGACGGTTCTCGTCGCCGGCGGACCACCGGGGGCGTCCCCGCGGAGGGGACCACGCGGGGCGCGGGGGCGCGCCACCCTACGCGAGTGCGCGGTATCCGACGTGCCCCCGCCCCCGCCCGCTTCCGGCCCCGGTGCCCGGCCGGATAGGTTCTGGCCCTCCCACGACGGCCCACGTGCCCCGAATCCGTCCGGGAAATCCCCCCGAGCCGCCCCGAATCCACCGAGACCGGGGTCGATCACCCCGACGAGGACGTGCCGATGAGTGACGAGGAGTCCCGCGTGCACAACCGCCCCGAGCCGTTCTTCGACGACCTCGCGGACCTGTACGAACGGTTCACCCGGGTCCGCGACGCGGCCACCAGTCCGGTCCGCTCCTGGCTGGTGAGCCGCCTCCCGCCGGGCTCCCGGGCCGTCGACATCGGCTGCGGCAGCGGGAACAACTGCGTCCTGCTCGCCGAACGCTACGACCACGTGGTCGGCGTCGACATCTCCCGCCGGATGCTCGACATCGCCGCCACCAAACCCTCCCGCGTCCCGGTCCGCTACCAGCACCGCAGTGCCCTGGACCTGACCCCCGCCGTCGACGGCCGCTTCGACCTGGTGCTCTCCGTCAACGCCGTGTTCCACCTCGGCCCGGCCCCCGAGGTGCTGCCCCGGCTACGGGACCTGGTCGCCCCCGGCGGGCGCCTGGTGGTCATCGACATCACCCAACCGGACGACGAGGAGGTCGCGCGCCCCGCCCAACAGAGCGCGTACGCCTTCGACACCGCCCGCACCCTGTACGAGGTGTCGGGGGACGCGGACGCCGCCGCCGACTCGCTGCGGATGATGCTGCACCCCCGTTGGCTGGAGATGAGCGCCGCCCACATGCCGCTCACCTACGCCGAGTTCGCGCACGCCTACCGCGCCCACCTGCCCGGCGTCACCCTCACCAAGGACCTGATCCCCACCATGAGCGCCGCCGTGTGGGACGCCCCGTGACCCCCGCCGCCGCCCCGCACGCACCCCGGGAGCCGCGGTGAACGGACCGACGATCCGGCGCACCACCGTCTGCGTCGTCGGCGGCGGCCCCGCGGGCGCGATGCTCGGACTGCTGCTGGCCCGCTCGGGCGTGGCGGTGGTGGCCCTGGAGAAGCACGACGACTTCCACCGCGACTTCCGCGGCGACACGGTGCACCCCGCCACCCTCCAGGTCCTCGACGAACTCGGCCTCGTCGACCGGTTCCACGCGCTGCCCCACCAGAAGGTCACGACCATCGGCGTGGTCCAGGAGGGCCGCCGCATCGACATCGCCGACTTCTCCCGGCTGCGCATCGCCTACCCGTACATGGCCTTCGTCCCGCAGTGGGACTTCCTCGACCTGATCACCGCCGAGGCCGCCCGTCATCCGACGTACCGGCTGTCGATGGGCACCGAGGCCGTCGGAGTGCTGCGCACCGCCGACGGCCGGGTCAGCGGCGTCCGCGCCCGGGGACCCGACGGCGAGACGGAGGTCCACTGCTCCCTGGTCGTCGCGGCCGACGGCCGGCACTCCGCGCTGCGCGCGGCCGTCGGCGCCCGGCCGCGTCTGATCGGCCGCTCCCTCGACGTCGCCTTCTTCCGGATCTCCCGGCGGTCCACCGACCCCGACGAGGGCATCTGCGTACGCGTCGGCAACGGCAAGATCTTCGGTGCCACCGACCGCGGCAGCTACTGGCAGATGTCGTACGAGACCGTCCGCGGCGGCTTCGCCCGGGTGCGCCGCGAGGGGCTGGACGCCTTCCGCGCCGACCTCGCCGCCCTGGTGCCGTTCCTCGCCGACCGGGTGCACGAACTGCGCTCCCTGGACGAACTGAGCATCCTGGAGGCCCGGATCGACCGGTTGGACCGGTGGCACCGACCGGGCCTGCTGTTCATCGGGGACGCCGCGCACGCCATGTCCCCGGTCGCCGGCTTCGGCGTGAACCTCGCCGTGCAGGACGCCGTCGCCGCAGCCAACGCCCTCACCGCACCGTTGCTCCGCACCCAGCGCACGGGCGTCCCCTTCGACGACACGCGGCTCGCCGCGGTCCGCCGCCGCAGGCTGCTCGCCACCGTACTGTCGCAGGGGCTGCAACGGGGCACCCAACGCTTCGGCATCGACACCACGGTGAAGGAGGCACGACAGCCGCCCGCCCCCCGGCTGTTCGAGCGGTTCGGGCCCGCGCAACTGCTGATGAGCCGGGTCATCGGGGTCGGGTTCCGCCCTGAACACGTCCGTACGCCGCCCGCCCCCGACCAGGAGAAGGACGCGTCATGACACCACACGCCACGACCGGGGGCGAGGAACCCGGGGAGCCAGGGGAGCCCGCCCCCGGCGCCTCCGACGCCAGCACCGGACCGGTGGGGAGCGGGGCCGCCGACCGGATGATGTCCATGATCACCGGATACTGGCGGACCCAGATCGTCCGGACCGTCGCGGAACTGTCGATCCCCGACCACCTCGCCGACGGACCGTTGACCGCCCGCGCCCTCGCCGAGCGGATCGACGCCGACCCGGACGGCGTCGCCCGACTGCTGCGGGCCTGCGCGTCCCTCGGGCTCGTCCAGGTCGACGCACACCGCCGGTTCCACCGCACGCCCCTGCTCGACACCCTGCGCACCGGATCGCCGCACTCCCTGCGCACGATCGCCCTGGTCCACGGTTCGCCCGGCCACTGGCTGCCCTGGGGACACTTCCCGCAGGCCGTGCGGTCCGGAACCCCGCAGACCTCGGCGGCACTGGGCAGGGACATCTGGGCGCACTTCCTCGCCCACCCCCGGGAAGGGGAGCGCTTCGCCTCCTCGATGACGGAGCTGACGGCCCGCCTGGCCGAGGAGGTCGCCTCCCTGCTCGACACCACCGGAGCGCGGGTGGCGGTGGACGTCGGGGGAGCGAACGGCGTCCTGGTGCACGCCCTGCTGCGCGCCGACGCACGCCTGCGCGGCATCGTGGTCGACCTGCCCGCCGTGGCGGCGACCGCACTCGCGGCGGCCCAGCAGGCGGGGCTGAGCGACCGGGTCACCGTGCTCGGCGGCTCCTTCTTCGACCCGTTGCCCCGGGGCGACCTCTTCCTGCTCAAGGCGGTGCTGCACAACTGGGACGACGACGCGTGCGTGGCCGTGCTGCGCAACTGCCGCACCGCACTGAACCCGGGCGGCCGGGTGGTCGTGGTCGAGATGCCCCTGGGCCCGCCCGGAGAGCCGGGCTTCGCCCCGCTGCTCGACCTCGACATGCTGGCGGTCCTCCCGGGCCGCGAGCGCGAACTGACCCACTACGACACCCTGTTCGAGGCGGCGGGGCTACGCCGCGTGCGGGTCACCCCCACCCGCTCCCCGCAGAGCCTCATCGAAGCGGTGGCCGGATGAGCCGCCCGGGCCCGGGGCTCATCCGGCCAGCCCGCCGTCAGGGACCGCCGAAGGGGTGGCCCGCCCCCGGGGCGCCGGGTGCACAGACGATCCGGGTGAGGTCCACCCGGGACTGGATCGCCAGCTTCCGGTAGATCTGCCGCAGGTGGAAGCTGACCGTGTGCGGTGAGATGAACAGCTCCCCGGCCACCTGACGGTTCGTCAAACCCCGGGCCACCAGGTGCGCCACCTTCTCCTCCGCACCCGTCAGGCTGTCCCAACCGGTCTGCGGACGGGCCACCAGGTTCCAGTGCCGGCGCCGTACCCCCAGCCTGCGCAACCTCCGGCGGACCCGCGCCGAATCACGTTTGGCGCCCAATGCGTCGTAGCCGGCCATCGCCGTGTTGAACGCACCGATCGCGCCCTCCCGGTCTCCCGCACCCAACAGCACCCCCAGGTCCTCGGTCACCGACGCGACGGCCCACGGGTCGGTGTAGTCGTCGGCCGCCCGGGCCAGCAGCGCACCGTCCCCGTCGAGCAGGGCCCGCCCGTGCGCCGCCGCCGCGCTCACCGTGGGGTGGTCCGGTGCCGTGGCGGCGATGTGCTCGGCGCTGTCCGCCATCCGGGCGGCGAACTCCCGGTCGCCCGCGGCCAGCGCCGTGCGCACGCACCACGCGGTGGCCGACGGGTCCTCCAGTACCAACTGCCGCCGCAGCCCCGCGTCCTGCCGGGCGGCCCGCAACACCTCCAGCGCCTGTTCGGCCCCCCTCCGCGCGGCCGTCACCTGGGCTGTGATGAGGCACCGCATGGCCCACCACGGGCGCAGCGGCCCGTCCGGCGTGCCCGTCGTCTCCCACTGGGCCTGGCGCTCCAGCGCCTCCGCCAGGTCGCCACGGCGCAGCGCCACCGCCACCAGCACGGCCCGCAGATGCGGTTCGCACAACGGCATCCGGGCCTCGGCGGAGGCGGTGAGCCCCGCGGTCGCCAGGGTCTCCGCCTCGCAGAGGTCGCCGCACGCGAAGCGCGTCCACGCGCGCAGTGCGTACGGCAACGGTTCCAACACCCCGTTCGACTCGGTGTCGATGGTGCGCTGGATCGCCTCGACCGTCGCCGCGGCCCGGTCGAGGCGGCGCAGCTTGATGAGGACCCACGCCTTGTTCCACAGCGCGTTGCCCTGCCAGATGCCGGCGGTGGACCCGCCGGGCGGTGCGTCCGGGCCCAACAGGGCGAGCGCCTCGTCCAGCCGGCCCTCGGCCCACAGGGCCGTGGCCCGGATGGTGCGGGCCGCCGACCGTTCGTCGTCGTGGTGGGTCGCCTCGTCCCCCAGCACCTCGTCGGCCGCCACCAACGCGGCCCGTTCGTCGAGGTGGGAGAGCATGGTGAGCCTCAGCAGCAGCGGGGACGGGCCGTCCTGTCGATGCCGGGCGACGGTGGCGCCGGCGGGTCCCGTGGCGTGCTGGAGGACCTGCGGCACGGCGGCGGCGTCCCCGCGCAGCAGCAACGCCGTCGCCAACCAGGCGCGCAACGGCCAGGTCGACGGGGAACGGTCGACGGGGTCGTCCGGCGGGCGGGCCCCGTCCGGGGCACCCGCGTGGTCGGGGCGTGCGTGCCGGTGCACGGTCA
The DNA here is from genome assembly GCF_042724695.1 of Streptomyces sp. NPDC127068. Lineage (NCBI taxonomy): Bacteria > Bacillati > Actinomycetota > Actinomycetes > Kitasatosporales > Streptomycetaceae > Streptomyces > Streptomyces sp. NPDC127068. The sequence goes on from NZ_JBHXEN010000020.1 coordinate 33,210, forward strand.
GGACCCGCTCGGCGATCTCCACGGCACGGTGCAGACTGCCGGACCGCACCAGGGCGGCGGTCGCGGTGGTGGCCAGGTCGAGGTACGCCGGTTGCGCGGGCCGGGTGATGTCGAGCCCGCGCAGCGCCAGCGCGGCGGCGGCCTGCGGCGAGACCGGGAGCAGCCGGTCCGCGGCGGTCCGGATGGTGGTGATGGCCTGGGCGTCGTCCGCGTGCGCACAGTGCACCAGGTGCACCGCTGCCGCCGTGCCGTCCCCGAGTTGACCGAGGATCATGTTGGCCGCCTGCCGGTGCAGCAGGGAACGCATCAGCTGGGGCACGGTGCCCAGCACCGCGTACCAGATCGGCTCGCGGTGGAAGGAGAACTCCTCGGCGCCACTGGTGAGCAGCCCCGCGGCCAGCGACTCCTGGAGGGGGCCGAGGAGCTGGACGGGACGTTCGTCGGCCATCTCCGCCAGATCGCGCGGGATGAACGAGGGACCGAGCACCGCCGCCACCTGGAGGAGCCGCTGGGTGCCCGGCGCCAGACGGTCCAACCGGTCGCGCATCAACCGCAGGAAGGCCGCGGGCAGATGGGCGCCCGGGTCGGCGGCGACGGCCGAGGTGAACCCGGACACGAGGGGTTCGGCCGCCAGCGAGACGGTGTCCCCGACGATCCGCAGGCACTGTTCCTCCACCAGCCCCCGCACCAGTTCCACGATCGCCTGCGGGCTGCCCCCGAGGCTCTCGCCGAGGGCCCGCACGTCGTCACTGGGGCGGGCGCCCAGCAGGTCGCCCATCAGCTCGGCGACCGCCTGGTCGTCGAGCGGTTCCAGCGGGGGGAGCCACTGGGCGCGGTGCGTGGTCAGATTGCGCAGGAGGAGCCCGTTCGCGGAACGTGCGTCCTCGGTGCGCATCGTGAGCAGCCACCGCACGGGCACGGTCAGGAGCTTGAGGGCCAGTCCGCACAGGGTGCGCAGTTGCACCGGGTCCGCCCACTGGGCGTCGTCGACGACGACCAGCACCGGGCCGCGCCGCAGCCCCGCGTCGATCTGCGCCTGGATCTGCACCGGTCCGGTCGGTCGGACCGGCCGGGGGATCCTGGTCGCCGAGGAGCGTCCGGTGGCCGAGGAGGTCTCGTCGCCCCGCCAGGCGCCGGTGGTGGAACAGTCGAGCACGGTGTAGCCCAGCGCCTCGGCGAGGGTGCCGGACTCCTGGAGCAGCCGGGTCTTGCCGCTCCCGGCGGGCGACTCCAGCAGGGTGATGCCGCCCTGACGGCCCTCGGAGGTCGTGAGGAGACCGGCACGTATTTGCTCCAGGTGGCCGTCGCGCCCGCGGAGCGGACGGACGACTATCCGGGAGAACTGCGGGGCCGGGTCGTCCGGTTTTTCGAGGGTCTTCGCAATCATGGTCTCTCCTGCACAGGGGGATGAGGGTCCCGCGTGCCACCGGCCCGCTGCCGGGCACCGCCGCGGCAGGGGCCGGTCGGCCCGGGGTTCCCCGCGCCCGGCGGCCGGGTCGGGCGTCGCCCGGGGGGTGCCGGGTCCGTCGTCCGTCGGAACTCCCGGGTCGCTCCCCGGAGCCGTGGCACACGGGTCCGGACCGCCGAGGGGGTTGCGTGACCGCCGAGGTGCGGCGCGCGGTGGCTGCCGCCGGTGAAGACGATTCCGGCGGCGCGTGGTGCGGACGCTTTCCTTCGACGGATGGTGTCGGCCATTTCCACTGGGCCTCCGTGCCGCGCGGTGCGATAACCGGCGGCCGTCATGAAATGAAGTACCGGTGGGGTGAATGCCTCGGACCGGATTCGATACCGGAAAAGAGTCGAGGGCAGCCGGGGCATTCTTCGCTGTCTGGTGAAGCAACCTCAGCATACGCACGGGTCAAGGTCGTCGGGAAGGGTGACCGCCGTCGGCTCGGGTCGTCGCTCCACGCAATGCGGGCGTGATCCTCCGAACTGAATGGCGGATACCGCGGTGCGGAATTTCGGATGCTGGGGGAGCGTCTCCCCGCCTGCCCGGGAGATATGTCGCACCTGGCCGCTTACTTGCTCTTTGAGTGTTTTGATGTCTGCCGGGTCTGAAGTAACTGGCGTTTTCCCTGTGTCTGTTGTGGTGACGTGGAGCCATGCTTTGGCCTCCAGTGCGGGTACGCGTTGGTCACTCCGGCCCTTCCGGCTGCTCCCTTCCTCGCTCGGGGGGAGCGCGGGAGCCGCCTCCCGGCCTCCGTGACGGGGCTCCTTCGCATCCCTGTCGTCTCCCTGTCGTCGGGTCATCCGGGCCCGGCCGTACGGGAGTCGGGCCCGCCCGTCCACCGTGCCGAACCTCCGTACCGCCTGCGACATCCCGTGGTTCGCGGCCGTCCTCCCGGGGGCGTGCGCTGGTCGTATCCGCGGAAGAGGCGGCGCGCAGAGCGTTGTCCGTGATGTAGCGAGCGCCGCTGTATGGCCCGAGCGCCCTGCCGGCATGCCTCCGGCCGAAGGCGGCTCGACATCGACACGCCGTCCGAATCGTCCCCCTGCCCCGGAGCGTGTTCCGCATGCGTCCCGTTGGGCCCCTGGTGCCCCGTTCTTCTCGGGAACGGCTGGTGGTGTTCGCCGATGCCCTCGCTGTTCGATCGACGGGGCGCGCGCCGGTGCGGGTCCGGCAGTTCATCGCCCCCTTGGTGCACCAACAATCCGTCCGGGTAATCCCGCGCCCCCTGGCGCGCCCCTGTCGAGTCTGCCCGAGTGAAAAGCCCCGGTGCCCCCGGACGGGGTCGTGCACTCTTGTCGCCCTCGCCTTCCGGCGATCGGCACCCCGTCCATTCGGTGGGCCCGCCGCGGGGCATTCCGAAGAACATCATCGAGCATCCGGACGGCAAACAGAGGTGCCCCAGCCGTTCAACGGGAAATCGTGTGTCCGCGGGGGTACGGAACGCCGGCGCCGGTCGCCGGGGAATCCGGTGCGGCCTTGCGGCGACTGGAAATTCACCCACTGCCGAAAAAGAGGGTGGTGTGCCGTCGGATACCGGAAGACCGCGACCGGGCGCCCGTGCCACCGGTGGAGAGCGCTCGGCGTATTTCCTGAAGCCGTGTCATGAATTCACGCGGATCACGGAAATGCGCCCCGGTCCGGATGGCGCGCCGGTTCCGCTCCCCGCGGCCCGTCCTCGTTCCGCCCTGCCTACCCCTGCCCTGCCCGCCCCGAACCCGCTCCGTGCCGCCCGCCCCGGAGTCCCGGCCGCCGGGCCCGACGGGAGATCCTGTCGCAACCGGTGACACGACGGGACACGGCTCGTATATTGCGGCGCGGCAGCGAAGTTACCCGCGAGTTCAGGAGGATGGATGTCGCCCCTGCCCCGCCGCGCACGCCATCGGCTGTTCGCCCTCGCCACCACCACGGCCTGCGCCGCGGTCCTCCTCGGTGCCCCGCCGCCCGTCGCCACCGCGGCGGGGAACGGTGCGGCGGACCCCTACCTCATCGGCCGGGGCATCGCGGACGTGACCGGCGAAGCCGCCGAAACCGGGATGATGGGCTACTCCAGCTTCGACCAGAAGACCTCGGGCATCCACGGGCGGCTGCGCTCCCGCGCGTTCGTGGTGCAGGACCGGACCAGCGGGCGTCGGGTCGTCTACGTCAGTGCGGACCTCGGCATGATCTTCCAGGCCGTCCGCCAAGGAGTGCTCGCCCGACTCGCCGAGCGGTACGGGGACCTGTACGGAGAACCGAACGTCCTGTTGTCCGCCACGCACACCCACTCCGGGCCGGGCGGCCACTCGCACCACCTCGCGTACAACCTGTCCGTCCTGGGGTTCCAACAGGGCACCTACCGTGCGGTCGTCGACGGCATCGTCGAGTCCGTGGTGAAGGCCCACCAGGACCTCGCCCCCGGAACGATGAGCCTGGGCACCGGCACCCTGACCGATGCCAGCGTCAACCGTTCCCGCAGCGCCTTCGACCGCAACCCCGCCTCGGACCGCGCGGCCTTCCCCGGTGCGATCGACCCCGCCATGACCGTGCTGCGGCTGCGTCGCGACGGCGAGGACGTGGGCGCCATCAGCTGGTTCGCGACCCACAACACCTCGATCACCAACAAGAACACACTGATCAGCCCGGACAACAAGGGCTACGCCTCGTACGCCTGGGAGCACGACCACCAGGGCGTGCGCTACCTCGACGACACCCCGGGCTTCGTCGCCGCGTTCCCCAACACCAATGCCGGGGACCTGTCGCCCAACCTCCACCTCAAGCCCGGTTCCGGACCCACCGAAGACGAGTTCGAGAACGCCCGGATCATCGGCGAGCGGCAACTCGTCAAGGCCCGCGAGGTCCACGCGACGGCGACCCCCGTCACCGGCACCGTCGACGCCCGCATCACCCACGTCGACATGGAGCACGTCACCGTCGCCGGGGCGTACACGCCCGACGGCACCGTGCAGCGCACCTGCCCTGCCGTGGTGGGCGCCTCGACCCTCGCGGGCAGCGTGGAGGACGGCCCCGCCCTCCCCGGTTTCACCGAAGGCACACGCAGCCCCGTCGCCTCGATCGTCGACGCCCTGCGCATCGACACCCCGAACTGGCTCAAGACCTGCCAGTACCCCAAGGCGAGCCTCGTCCCCACCGGCCTGCTGAACCACGTCCACCCGGTCACCCCGCGGGTCCTCCCGCTCCAGATCATGCGGATCGGGCCCCTCCACCTCGTCGCCGCCCCCGGCGAGTTCACCATCACCGCCGGGCTGAGAGTGCGCCGCACCGTCGCCCGCGAACTGGGCGTACCCCTCGAACACGTGCTGCTCCAGGGGTACGCCAATGCCTACGCCCAGTACGCGACGACCCCCGAGGAGTACGACGCCCAGCAGTACGAGGGCGGCTCCACGCTGTACGGCCGCCACACCCTGCCCGCCTACCAACAGGAGTTCGCGAAGGTCGCCGCGTCGCTGCGGGCCGGCACGCCCCTCCACCCCGGCGCGGCGGTGCCCGACGAGTCACGGCGGCAGATCAACCTCCAGACCGGGGTGGTCTACGACAACCCGCCGCCCGGCTCGTCCTTCGGGTCCGTCCTCACCCCGCCCGCCGCCCACTACCGGCGCGGCGACACGGCCACGGTCGGGTTCGCCACCGGCCACCCCAAGAACAACCTGCGCCGCGGGGGCACCTTCCTGGAGGTCCAGCGACGTGTCGACGGCCGCTGGACCCGGGTCCTCGACGACGGCGACTGGGCCACCCGCTACCGCTGGACCCGGCTGAACGGGCTCACCGGCACCTCCAAGGCCACGCTCACCTGGACCATCGCCCCGGACACCCCCACGGGTACGTACCGTTTCGTCCACCACGGCGACAGCAAGAACCTCCTCGGCCGGATCACCCCGTTCACCGGCGTCTCGCCCGCCTTCGAGGTCCGCTGACCCGAGCCGACCCGACGGGTACCCACCGCGCCCCGGGCCCGTGTCCCGGCCCCCGGCGGACTCCGGGGGCCGGGACTACCCTGGGAGGAGGACCCGTCGCGGTCCGGCGTGCGCGGGTCCCGCAGGAGAGAGGAGCCCGCCATGAACGCCACGAACGCCACGAACGCCAGGGTCGACCGCTCCGCGATCGAAGCGGACATCAAGGAGACCCTGGGGCTCGTCCCGCACTTCTTCACCCGGATCCCCACCGAACTCCTCGCGCCCGAATGGGAGATCTTCAAGCGCATCGAGCTGGGGGAGACCCTGATTCCGAACAAGTACAAGGAACTGATCGGCGTCGGGCTGCACGCCGAGACGAAGTGCCACTACTGCACCTTGTTCCACACCGAAGCGGCGAAGCTGTTCGGGGCCACCGACGAGGAGATCCAGGAAGCCGTCCACTACGCCAAGGCCAGCCTGGGATGGAGCGCGTACATCAACGGCATGCAGGAGGACTACGACCGGTTCGCCGCCGAACTCGCCCAGATCGGCGACCACGTACGGTCCCGGGTCGCCTGATGCGACTGGAACGCCTCCGTCCCACCGTCCTGCGGGCCACCCTCCACGTCCACGAACTGGCCGCGCTGACCACCGCGGCCCGTTACGTCACCGAGAGTGAACCGCCGGGCGTACCCGCCGAGGCCCTGGAGGAGCTGCGCGCCCTGCTCACGGACTACGACGCCCAGGTGCGGAGCCTCGCCCCCGCCCCGCACCCGGACGGTCAGCCGCCCCGAGCCACCGGCTGACCGCCCTCGCGCCGGACCGCCCCCGCGCCGGACCGGATGCCGCGCCCGGACCCGCCGCCGCAACGCCGCGCCCGCTCGTCAACGGGACGCCCCCACCCCGCCCGCAGACCGCCCCGCGAATCGCCCTCACGTCCGAGGCCCGTACGGGCGCGGCCCCCGGCCGGACCCGAAGGGCGGCCCGCCAACCTTCCGGGTGAACCGGTTTTGACTGAGTCCCTCCGTGACCTCAACACTGCACACGCCGCAGCGCGTACGTGCACACGGAGCCGTACCGCTGGCGACCAGCAGCCCCTTCGTCAGTCCGATGATCGGCTCGTCGTTGTTCCGCGGCGCTACCCTCAGGAGGTTTGGCGTGGGGCCGTCCGCCCAGGAATCCATCGCCGTCGTCGGAATGAACTGCCGGTTCCCGGGCGACTGCGAGTCCCCCGAGGAATTCTGGAGATTCCTTTCCGCGGGCCGGCACTTCCGCACCGGACTGCCCCGGGACCGGGGCTGGGACCTGGGGCGGCTCACCCACCCCGACCCCGCCGCAGCCGGGGTCACCTACGTGCGCCAGGGCGGGTTCCTGCCCCGGGCCGGGGACTTCGACGCCGCCTTCTTCGGCGTGGGTCCCCGCGAGGCCACCGCCATGGACCCCCAACAACGGCTGCTCCTGGAGAGCGCCTGGGGCGCCGTGGAGAACGCCCGCACCGCCCCCACCGCGCTCCAAGGCTCGCGCACCGGCGTGTACGTGGGCATCAGCGAGAGCCGCTACCTGTGCCGCCTGGGGCAGCCGGAAGCCGACCTGGAGGCGTACCTGCCCACCGGCCTCTCGGTGAGCGCCGCCGCCGGCCGGATCTCCTACGCGCTCGGACTGCACGGACCCGCCCTGTCCGTGGACACCGCCTGCTCCTCCTCGCTCGCCGCCGTCCACCTCGCCGTACGCGCCCTGCGCGCGGGGGAGTGCGACAGCGCGATCGCGGCCGGGGTGTGCGTCATGGCCGAACCCGACGTCCTGGTCTACTTCTCCCGGCTCGGCGCCGTCACCGCCGACGGCCGGTGCAAGTCCTTCGCCGCCGAAGCGGACGGTTTCGCCCCCGCCGAAGGGGTCGCCGCCCTCGTGCTGACCCCGTTGTCCCGGGCCCGCGCCGCCGGGCAGCGCGTCCTCGCCGTCATCCGGGGCAGCGCACTCAACGAGGACGGCACCGGCACCGGGCTGACCGTCCCCAACGGCACCGCGCAGCGAGCCGTGATCGCCGACGCCCTCCGGGACGCCGGACTCCACCCGCACCAGGTCGACCTGGTCGAAGCGCACGGCACCGGCACCCCGGTCGGCGACCCCGTCGAAGCGGCCACCCTCCACGACGCCTACGCCAGCGGCCGGACACCCGACGCCCCCGTGTGGATCGGCTCGGTCAAGTCCAACATCGGCCACACCCAGGCCGCCGCCGGACTCGCCGGACTCGTCAAGACGGTGCTCGCCCTGCGGCACGAGGAGATGCCCGCCACCCTGCACGCCGCCCACCCCACCCCGGCGGTGGACTGGTCGGCCGGCACGATGCGGTTGCTGCACACCAACCGCCCCTGGCCGCGCGGCGACGAGCCCCGCCGGGCCGGGGTCCTGGCCTACGGCATCAGCGGCACCAACGCCCACGTCCTGGTCGAAGAGGCACCCGACACCCCCCGGGTCGTCCGACCCCGCCGCGGTGAGGCACCGATGGTGTGGCCGCTGTACGCGGCGACCCCCGAGGCACTCGCACCGCAAGCGGCGGCACTGGCCCGTCGGCTGCGCCAGGACCCCGCAACCGACCTCGCCGCCGTCGGCCACTCCCTCGCCACCACCCGCAGCGCCCTCACCGAACGGGCCGCCGTCACCGGCGCCGACCGGGACGGACTCCTCACCGCCCTCGACGCGTTGGCGACCGACGGCCAGCACGAGGCCGCCGTCCGCTCCCGGGCCCTCGACGGCCCCGGCCCGGTCTTCGTCTTCCCCGGCCAGGGCGCCCAGTGGCAGGGGATGGGCGCCCGGCTGCTCGCCGAGTCCCCGCGGTTCGCCGAGGCGTTCGAAGAGTGCGCCCGTGCCCTGCGCCCGTGGACCGATCACGACGTCACGGCCGTCGTCCGCGGCGCGCCGCACGCCCCGCCGCTGGAACGCGCCGACGTGGTGCAACCCGCCCTGTTCGCCATGTACGTGTCCCTCGCCGTGCTGTGGCGCGCCCACGGGGTGCGCCCCGCCGCCGTCATCGGCCACAGCCAGGGCGAGATCGCCGCCGCGTACGTCTCCGGGGCGGTCAGCCTGGAGGAAGCCGCCCGCGTGGTGGCCCTGCGCAGCAGACTGCTGCGGGGCATCACCGCCCGGGGCGCCATGGTGTCGCTGGCCGTGCCCGCCGCCCGGGCCGCGGAACTGCTCGCCCCCTGGGCGGGGCGGATCGAGGTCGCGGTGGTCAACGGCCCGGCCGCCACCGTGGTCGCCGGGGACGAGGACGCGGTCACCGAACTGCTCGGCGCCTGCGCGTCCCAGGGTCTGTGGGCGCGCCGGCTGCCCGTCGACTACGCGTCCCACTGCCTGCACGTGGAGGCGGTGCGCGACACCGTGCACTCCGCGCTGAAGGGCACCACCTCGGGCCGGACGGTCGTCCCGATGTTCTCCTCGACCACGGGCACACCCGTGGCGGAAGGCGAACTCGACGCCGGCTACTGGTACCGCAACCTGCGGCGACCCGTCCTGTTCGACGAAGCCGTGCGGCACGCCCTCGCCGCGGGATTCACCCAGTTCATCGAGATCTCCCCGCACCCGATGCTGACCGGACCGCTGCGCGACATCGCCGCCGACGCCAGCCGTGACGCCGCCGTCAGCGCCAGCCTCCGGCGCGACCGGGCGGGCACGGCCGACTTCGCCGCCGCCCTGGCCGCGGCGCACACCGGGGGCGCCGACCTCGACTGGACCACGCTGTACCCGCGCACCGGGGTCACCGACCTGCCCACCTACCCGTTCCAGCGGCAGCGCTACTGGGCCGCCGCGGCGCGCCGCACCCCCGAACTGGCCGCGGCGGGGCTCCGCGACGGGGGCCACCCACTGCTCGGCGCGACGGCGGAACTGCCGGACGGTTCGCTGCTGTGCACCGGACGACTGGCACCCGCCGACCAGCCCTGGCTCGCGGACCACGCCGTGCACGGCACCGTCCTCCTCCCGGCCACCGGCATGGTCGAACTGCTGCTGCACGCCGCCCGCCGCGCCGGGCTGCCCGCCCGCCTGGAGGACGTCGTCTTCCACGCCCCCCTCGTGCTGCCCGACACCGCCGTCGACGTCCAGGTGCACTGCGCGCCCGACACCGACGGCGGCGGCCGGCTGCTCACCCTCCACTCCCGGGGCCACACCGCGACCGGAGGGTGGACCCGACACGCCGAGGCGACCGCCACCACGGCGCCCCCCGGCCCCCCGGCCCCGACGGCGGCCCCCTGGCCGCCCCCCGGCGCCGAGCCCGTCGCGGTCGACGACTGCTACCGCGCCCTGGAACGACGCGGCTACGCGTACGGCCCCGCGTTGCGCGGCCTCACCGGTGCCTGGCGCGCGGGGGAGACCTGGTACACGGAGGCGCGGCTCACCGAGGACGGCACCACAGGACCGGACGGGTACGCGGTGCACCCCGCCCTGTTGGACGCCCTGCTGCACGGCCTGTTGCTGGACGGCGCCACGGACCGCACGCTCCTGCCCTACGCGATCGGCCGGGTCGAGGTGCTGACCGAGGGAACCACCACCCTGCGGGCCACCCTGGCCCCGGCGGACGGCGACCGGGTGTCCCTGACCGCCGTCGACCCCGCCGGACGGACGGTGGTCACCCTGACCGACCTGCGACTGCGGCCCACCACCGCCCGCCGACTGCGGTCCGCGCTCGCCGCCGCCGACACCACGCTCTTCGCCCCCGTCTGGCGGCCCGTCACCCTCCCCGACGGCGGCCCGCCCGGCGCCTGGGTGACCGTCGGCCCGTCCAGGGGACCGGTCCCCGGCCGCTCCCACCCCGACATGTCCGCCCTGGCCGACGCGCTCGCCGACGGTGCACCCGCCCCCGACGCCGTGGTCCTGGACTGTCGCACCGGCCCCGGCGACCGCGCAGCGGCCACCGGACCGGGCCCGCGCCTCGCCCACCTGCTCGGTGAGACGCAGGTCTTCCTGGCCCGCGAAGAACTGGCCGCCACCCGACTGCTGGTGCTGACCCGTCGCGCCCACGCCACCTCCTTCGGGGACTCCGTACACGATCCGGTGGCCGCCTCCTGCGCCGGTCTGATGCGCTCGGTGCAGAGCGAACACCCCGGCCGGGTGTTCCTCGTCGACACCGAGGACGCCCCCGGCCACGAGCACCCCGCGGCCACCGCCCTCGCCGCGGTCCTGGCCGGCGACCACCCCCAAGTGGCCCTCCGCGGAGACCAGTTCCTCGTCCAGCGCCTCGTCCCCGCCCACGACGGCGTCGGCGACGGACTGACCCTGCCCGACGACGACCCGCCCTGGCGACTGGTCCCCGCGGCCAGCCGCACCCTGGAGGACATCAGGCCCGTCACCGACACCGCGGGCACCGCGCCGGTGGCCGCCGACCGGGTGCGCATCCAAGTCCACTCCTGCGGAGTCAACTTCCGTGACGCGGTCGTCTCGCTCGGCATGGCGGAAGGCGACGCGATCGGCTTCGAGGTAGCCGGAACGGTTCTGGAGACCGGGGCGGACGTCACCGCGTTCCGCCCCGGCGACCGGGTCGCCGCCTGCCTGCTGTGGCAGGCCGGCGGCTACGCGCCACGGGTGGACGTCGACCACCGGCTGGTCGTGCCCGTCCCCCGCGGCTGGACCCTGCCGCAGGCCGCCGCCGCGACCGCCGCCTTCCTGACCGCCCACCACGCACTGGTCGATCTCGCCGCCCTGCGTCCCGGCGAGCGCATCCTCGTGCACGCCGCGGCCGGTGGCGTGGGCACGGCCGCCGTCCAACTCGCCCACCGGCTCGGCGCGGAGGTCCACGCCACCGCGAGCACCGGCAAGCACGCCCTGGTCGCCGCCGCGGGAGTCGCCGAGCACCGCATCGCCGACTCCCGCACCCCCGACTTCGACGACACCCTGCTGCGGGCCACCGGCGGCGCCCGGTTCGACGTCGTCCTCGGCAGCCTCGCGGGGGAGTTCGTCGACGCGTCCCTGCGGCTGCTGCGGCCCGGCGGTCGCTACCTGGAGATGGGCAAGACCGACGTCCGCGACCCGGAAAAGGTCCACGCCGAGTACCCGGACGTCCGCTACCGCGCCTTCGACGTCCGGGACCATCCCGCCCCGGAACGGGCGCTCGCCCACCTCACGGAACAGTTCCGGGCGGGCACCCTGACCCCCCTGCCCCTGCGGACCTGGCCCCTGCGGCATGCCCGCAGCGCCCTGCGCTTCCTCAGCCAGGGCCGCAGCACCGGCAAGATCGTCCTGACCCGGCGCACCACCCTCGACCCGGACGGCACCGTTCTCATCACCGGCGGCACCGGCACCCTCGGCACCCTGCTGGCCCGGCACCTCGCCGAGGCCCACGGGGTGCGCCACCTGCTGCTCGTCAGCCGGCGGGGCGAACGGGCCGACGGAGCCCGCGCCCTGGCCCGGGAACTCGCCGACCGCCCCCAGGGCCCCGTCCGCGTGACCTTCGCCGCCTGCGACGTCGCGGACCGCACCGCCCTCGCCGACGTACTCGCCGAAATCCCCGCCGAGCACCCCCTGACCGCCGTCGTGCACGCCGCCGGAACCCTCGACGACGGACTCGTCGGCGACCTCACGGCCGAACGGCTGCACACGGTCCTGCGGACCAAGGTCGATGCGGCGCGGCACCTGCACGACCTCACCCGCGGCGCGGACCTCGCGGCCTTCGTGCTGTACTCCAGCATGGCCGGCCTCGTCGGCACCCCCGGTCAGGCCAACTACGCCGCCGCCAACTCCTACCTGGACGCCCTCGCCCACCACCGCCGCCAACAGGGACTGCCCGCGACCTCACTGTCCTGGGGCCTGTGGCAGGAGACCAGCGGCCTCACCGCCCACCTCCACGCCACCGACCAGGCACGACTGTCCCGGCACGGACTCGCACCGCTGAGCACCCGACAGGCCCTGGCCGGCTTCGACGCCGCCCTCGACCTCGACGAGCCGCACCTCGCGGTCACCGCCGTCGCCCCCGCGGCCCCCGACCAGGCCCCCGCCGACCTGCTCGCCGAAGTGGTCCACCACCACCCCGCGCGCCGCACCGCCCCCACCCCCGACAACGAACGCTCCCACCTGCTGACCCTCCCCGACGGGGAACGCCTCGCCCACCTCGTCGCCCTGGTCCGCACCCACGCGGCCACCGTCCTCGGACATCCGGGCCCCGAGGCCGTCCGCCCCGAACGCCGGTTCCGCGAGGCGGGCTTCGACTCGCTCGCCTCCGTCGAACTGCGCACCCGACTGAGCCGCGCCACGGGCACCAAACTCTCCGCCACGGCCGTGTTCGACCACCCCACCCCCACCGCCCTCGCCCGTCACCTCGACACCCTCCTCACTCCGGCCACCCCCCAGACCCCCCAGGGTGACGCGAAGTTCGTCACGGACGTCCTCGACACCTGGGCCCGGGGCGACTACGAGTCGGGACGGCGCCACCTGCGGGAGAGCGCCCGCCACCGTCGGACCACCACCCGTCCCGCGGACCTCCCCACCGGCGACTGGGAACGTCTCGGCCGGGGCCCCGCCCCGCTGCGGCTGGTGTGTCTGCCCCCGTTCACCACGTCCCCCGCCTCCGCGCCCTACGCCCGCCTCGCCGCACTGCTCGACGGACGACACGACGTGTGGACCATCAGACTCCCCGGGCTCCGCGACGACGAACACCTCCCCGCCGACACCGCGACCCTGAGCCGGGCGTGGGCCGACGCCCTCACCCGACTCGAACCCGCCGGACCGTGCGTCCTGCTGGGCCACTCCTCCGGCGGGCTCCTCGCCCACGCCCTCGCCCACACCCTGCAACGGCGCGGGACCCCGGCGGCCGGGCTCGTCCTCCTCGATCCGCCCCTGCTCAGCGCGGTTCCCGACCGGCTGGCCGCCCAGGTCACCGACCGGGTCCGGCGCGCCAGGTCACTCGTCACCCCGGCGATGCTCACCGCCATCGGCGCCTACTCGCAGCTCTTCGCCGACTGGACGCCCGAGCCGCTGGACGCGCCCACCCTCCTCGTCCACCCCCGCGACAGCGACCTGCCGCAACACTGGCCCGTCCCGCACACCCGCCGGCCCGTCGACGGGGCCCACTTCTCCATGCTGGAGGAACACGCCCCGGACACCACCCGGGCCGTCGAAACCTGGCTCGCCTCACTCCGCCCCTGAGCCCCGCCGGAACCGGCCCCCCCGCCGACCCTGCCCCGACCAACCGCGTTCCCGACCACACCGCGGGACAGCGCGGAGAGGACGACCTTGACCACCACCGCCGGACCGACCGCACGCACCGGCGCGCACCCCCTCCCGACGGCCCCCGGGGCCCTCCCGGTCCTGGGGCACGCACTCCCGCTCGCCCGCGACCCCCTCGGCTTCCTGTCCCGGCTGCCCGCCCGCGGCGACCTGGTGCGCGTGCGGATCGGTCCACGGACCCTGGTCGTGGTGTGCGAACCCGAACTGACCCGACAGGTGCTCCTCAACGACCGGGTCTTCGACAAGGGCGGCCCGCTCAGCGAACGGGGCCGGGAACTCCTCGGCAACGCCCTCCTCACCTGCTCCCACGCCGAACACCGCCGCCAACGACGCCAGTGCCAGCCCTCGTTCCAACCCCCGAGGATGTCCGCCTACGCCGTCAGCTTCACCGAGGCGGCCCGCACCGCCGTGGACGACTGGCGCGAGGGCCGGGAACTCGACGTGGTCCCCACGATGATGGCCCTCACCGTGCACACCGCGGTCACCACGATGTTCACCACCGATGCGCCGCACGCCCCCCTCGCCACCAGTTCCCTCACCGACGACATCGCGACCGTGGTCGAGGGCGTGCTCCGACGCGCCCTCACCCCCGCGTTCCTGCGCCACGTGCCCAGCCCGGAACGACGCCGCTACGACCGCGCCCAGGTCCGGCTGCGCACCCTGCTCGGCGGACTCGTCGCCGCCCGCCGCACCGACGCCGACCCGCCGGACGACCTGCTGCACGCCCTGCTGTCCGCCGGCGGCCCGGACAGCCCCGACGGCACGCCCCGCCTGACCGACACGGAAGCCGTCGACCAACTCCTCACGTTCCTCGTCGCCGGGGTGGAGACCACCGCCAGTGCCCTCGCCTGGGCCTGGCACCTGCTGGCCGGCCACCCCGAGGTCGAACGCCGGGTGCACCGCGAACTCGACGACGTGCTCGGCGGCAGGCCCCCCGCGCCCGCCGACGTGCCCTCCCTGCCCACCACCGCGAACGTGCTCACCGAAACGCTGCGCCTGTACCCGCCCCTGTGGATGATGACCCGTGAGGTCACCCAGGACACCGTGCTCGACGGCTTCGCACTACCCCGCGGCACCGTCCTCGGCGTGAGCCCCTACGTCATCCACCGGCGCCCGGACGCCTACCCCGACCCCGACCGCTTCGACCCCGACCGGTGGCGGGACCGACGGCCCGACCGGGCGGCCTACCTGCCCTTCGGCTCCGGAGCCCGCAAGTGCATCGGAGACCGCTTCGGCGTGGTCCAAGCCACCCTGGCGCTCGCCACCATCGCCGCGCGCTGGCGACTCGTGCCGAGCGGCGGACGCCCCCCGCGCTTCTCGGCCCTGTCCACCCTCACCCCCCGCGGGCTGCGCATGCGGATCACCGACCGCGGCACCCACCCGACCCCCGGGCGGCCCGGATGAACCCCGGCCCCGCGCACGTGAACTACGCCGAGCCGATCCTCGACGCCCTCGCCGCGGACCGCGACCGACCGGTGCTGCACGCCGCCGACGGACGCCGGGTCACCGCCGGGGAACTGTGCGACACCGCCCACCGCCTCGCCCGGTACCTGGCCGAGCGGGGCATCGGCCCCGGCACCACGGTCGGACTGCTCGTCGGGAACACCCCCGAAGCCGTCCAGGCACGGTACGCGGTCGCGCTCACCGGCGCCCGCGTCGTCGTGCTGCACGGCGGCGCGCCGCCCGCGAACCTCGCCCGAGTGGTCGCGGACGCCGGATGCGCACTCCTCCTCGTCGACGAGGACCGGTTCGCGACGGCCCGGGCCCTCCCGCCCACCCCCGACGGCCCCACCCTGCTGACACTCGGACCGCATCCCCCCGGACCGCCGGCACTCGCCACCGACGCCCTCGCCGCCTGCGCAGGCCACCCGACCACCCCGTTCGCGGTCCGCGTCCACCCCGGGACCGACTGGTGCGTCGTCTACACGGGAGGCACCACCGGAACCCCCAAGGGCGTCCGGATGAGCCACGCCGTGCGGCTGGCCGCCCTCGGCAGAGCGCTCCGGGACCCCGCCGGGACACCCCGGTACCTCGTCTGCACCTACTTCAGCTACGCCGTCGGCACCCTCATCGACCTCGCCCTGCTCCACGGCGGCTCCGTCGTCCTGCGCCCCCGCTTCGCAGCGGGTGACGTCCTGCGCACCATCGCCCGGGAGCGCATCACCCAACTCTGGCTGTCGCCCTCCCTGTTGTGGCGACTCCTCGACCACCCCGCCCGCACCGCCACCGACCTGTCCAGCCTGACGCGGGTGGCGTACGGGGGCTGCCCGGCCCCGGCCGCCCGACTGCGCCGGGCCGTCGAAGTCCTCGGCCCCGTCCTGTACGGGTACTACGGGCAGACCGAGGCCGGGCCGATCAGCGTGCTGCTCCCGCACGAGCACACGCCGAGCGGCCCGGACGGTGCGTTCTCCGTCGGCCGTCCGCTGCCCGGTGTCGACCTCGCCCTGCTGGACGACCGGGGCCGACCCGTGGCCCCCGGAGCCCCGGGGGAGATCTGCGTACGCTCGCCCACCGTCATGTCGGGGTACGCGAACCGCCCCGAACTCCACGCCGAGGTGTGGCGGGACGGCTGGCTGCGCACCGGTGACCTGGGCCGCCTCGACGAGCGGGGACACCTCTTCGTCGTCGACCGGCTCAGGGACGTCCTGCTCGTCGAGGGAGCCGAACTCCCCCTGCACGTCTACCCGTCCGAGCTGGAGGACCTCCTCCTCACCCACCCCGGGGTCAGCCAGTGCGCGGTCTTCGGGGTGCCCGGCCCCGACCGCACGGAACTGATCCACGCCGCGGCCGTGCCCGTCCCCGGCCACCGCCTCGACCTCACCGAGGTCCGCGCGTTCGTCACCGCCCACCGGGGAGCCCCCTGCGCCCCCGTCGCCCTCCACCGCCTGACCGCCCTGCCGCTCACCGCCCAGGGCAAACCCGACAAGGCGCACCTACGACAGCGCTACGCCCCGAACGGCGAACCGGCGCGGACCTAGCCGATCTCCCACGCGCCCGGCGGGGTGTGTCAGTGGCGGCTGCGATGCTGCGGGCATGAACGAGGAGATCATGCGCCGACGGGTCTACGGAGCCGACCACGACGATCCCGACCCGGGCCCCCGGCCGGGCCACGACTACGTCGAACTGGTCGGCGGCCCGCTCGACGGCCTGCTGCTCGACGTCACCGGCTGGCCGGAAGAGCGCCGGCGGACCACCGCCGCGCTGAGCACGGAGATCGGACGGTACGGTGCCGGTGGACACGCCCTGTACGGTCCCAGGCCCAACGACCCACGACGGTACGACTGGCAGGGCGACACGCCCTGACCGCCCGCCGGGGGGCGTCGCGGCGGACCGGGGGTCACTCGCGCAGCGCCAGGTGCCGCGCCATCACCTCGTGGTGGTGGCGGACCGCGTACACGGCCAGCTCCACGTCCCGGGTGCGCACGGCCCGCAGGATGGGCTCGTGCACGGCCGTCAGGGCCGCCGCCTGGTCGGCTTCCAGCCAACTGGGAACGGTGCCGCCGTCGATCCACGCCCGGTACTCGTAGTCGATCAGGGCTCCGTGCACGCTCGCGAACATCGAGGTGAGGTAGGCGTTGTGGGACGCGCCGATCAGCGTGGAGTGGAAGTACGCGTCCGCGCTCATCCAACTGGCCGTGTCGCCCGCGCTCGACGCCAGGCGGTGCAGGGCGACCTCCCCCTCGGCGAGTTCGTCGGGGGTGGCCCGCTCCACGGCGCGGACGATCCCGGCCGTCTCCAACGCCAGCCGCAGCTCGGCCAGTTGGTCCACCGACTCCGGGTCCACGTCGAGCATCAGGTTCATCGACGTGGCGAGGGTCGTCTCGGGACGGAGCCGCACGTACGCCCCGGAGCCCCGGCGCGACTCGACCAGCCCCTTGACGACGAGGATGCGGATGGCCTGACTCACCGTCGGGCGGCTCGTCGACACCAGGGCCGCGAGGTCCCGTTCGGACGGCAGGCGCGCCCCGTCGGGCAGTTCGCGCGCCAGGATGAGGCGCTGGATGCGCGCCGCGACCTCCTCGGCGACGCCCTCCTGCCGATCCTGCGCGGCCCCCCTCAGGGCGTGCCACGGGCTGTCGTCGGGCACCCCTTTCGTTCGCGCCACTCGACCGTCCTCCCGCGTCTCGCCCGTCCCGGCGGCGGCCATCGTGCACGCCGTGGCGACGGCGACCGTCCCGGGCCCGTCGCGGTCCCAAGGTATCCCAGGGCCGTGCACGGTCAGTCGGAGCCGGTCCGGGCGGCCGTCACCACGACCGTGGTGTACGGCATCGTGAAGCGCCCGCCCAGCGCATCGATCACGGCGCCGATGCCGGCGAGGAGTTCCGACCGCGCGGCCGGCGGCAGGTGGGCGTGCCCCCCGAAGGTGGGCAGCTGGTCCAACCACGCGTCACGGGTGTACGGCCGTTCCCAGTCGATCTGCCACCGCTCCGGCGCGCCGAACGAACCCTGCTCGCGCAGCGCCGCGTCCGCCCGGGCGCACAACGGTGCGTACCCGGTGGCGCCGGGCCCGGCCCCACCGGGGAACGGTGCATCGGGCAGCACCCGGCGGTGCACCTCGGCGAAGGCGTCCGCCAGTTCGGGAGCGGGGCGCTGGACGTTCCAGAACACCGCCAGCCGGCCACCCGGGCGCAGCGCCTGAGCCGCCCTGACGGCTCCGATGACGGGGTCCACCCAGTGCCAGGTCTGTCCGGCGACGACGGCGTCGAAGCGTCGCTCCCCGCGGTTCCATGCCTCGAACGACGCCACCTCGGTCTCCACCCCGTGCCGGCGCGCGAAGGCGGCCATCCGGGGGTCCACGTCGACTCCGAGGACCCGGCACCCCGCCGCCCGGAACTGTCGGGCGGCTATCCCGGTGCCGGTGCCGACGTCGAGCACGTCGGGGCCGGGGCTGGCGCTGACCAGCCGCTCCACCAGGGCGTCGGGGTAGCGGGGCCGGGTGCGGTCGTAGCGGGCCGGGTCCGTACCGAAGGACTCGGCCGGGCCGCGGGCGCGATGGGGTTCGTGTGCGGCGGGGCGCGGGTGCCGCGACGGTAGAGTGGGCATGTGCCCATTCCTAGTGGGCGCCCGCCCACTCGTCAATCGGCAGGGCGGTTTCCCGCCGGAAGGGGAGCACACCCGTGACACCGACAGGAGTGGCCATCCGGGAGGTGCGCCCCCAGCTCTTCGACGCCGCGGAGCGCGTCCTGCTCAGGGCCGGACCGCAGGCGCTGACCAGCCGCGCCGTCACCACCGAGGCGGGCTGCGCCAAGGGCGTGCTGCACCGCCACTTCGCCGACTTCGACACGTTCCTCGCCGAGCTCGTGACCGACCGGATCGCCCGGATCGACGGACCGGCGGACGCCCTGATCGGCACCGCAGGAGCCGGCACGGTCATCGGCAACCTCACCGGTGCGCTGACCGAGCTGTTCGGCTCCGTCGCGCTGCGGATCGTCGGCCTCGTCATCTCCCGGGACGACCTGCGCGCCCGGCTGCGCCGCACCACGCCGACCGGCGTCCCGCTCCTGGCGGAAGCCACCGACATGGTCGCCCGCTACCTGCACGCCGAGCGCCGCGCGGGCCGCCTCACCGGCGACGCCGAGGTGGACCTGCTCGCGCCGACCCTGGTCGGCGCCGCCCACCTGCTGTTCGCCGACCCGGACCGAAGCACCCCGGACGCCGCGGCCGTCGCCCGGACGGTCGGCACCGTACTGGGCGGCGCCCTGCACCCGCCGACGACCGGCAGCGCCCACGACGGCCGGGCCTGACCTCAGGGGCAGAAGACGGACTCGGCCAGTGCCCGGAAGCTCCCCGTCGAGTCCGCGTTGTAGTTGAACGCAGCGGACGTGCGGCCGTCGCGGGTGGACACCAGCAGCGAGGACCAGCCGTGGATGCCGCCGTCATGGCCCCACACCGTCACCTCGCAGCTCAGCCGGGACGGTGACATCCCGAGCCCGCCGACGGGACCGATCGCCGCCGACGTGGGCGTGAGCATCTGCGCCAGCTCCGCCCGCGGGAGCAGCCGCCCGCCCAGCAGGGCGCGGGAGAACCGGGTGAGATCGGTGAGCGAGGAGATCATCTCGCCCGCGGCACCGGCCGAAGAGGGATTGAGTGCGGTGACGTCGTGCAGCGGAACGCTCGCATCCGTGCCGAAGAAACGGGAGTGGGCCCGGGCGTGCGGCCCGGGGATGCGGGTCCTCGTGCCCGGCAGGGACGTCGACCGCAGCTCCAGGGGGTCGATGATGCGGCGCCGGATCTCGGTGGCGTACGTCCGCCCGGTCACCCGCTCGATGACCAAGCCGGCCAGGACGTAGTTGGTGTTGGAGTACCGCCGTCCGGTGCCCGGGGCGAAGTGCGGCGGGTGCGCGAGGGCCGTGCGCACCAACTCCGCGGGCGTGTGGGTGGCGAACCGGTGGGTGAGGAACGCCTCGGTGAAGAGGCGCGAGGCGAGCACCGGGTCCCGGTCGTATCCGTACAACCCGCTGGTGTGGTTGAGGAGCTGGCGCAGGGTGATGCGGGAGCCGTCGTTCCCGTTGCCCTGCACCAGCCCGGGCAGCCACCGCTCCACGGGGTCGTCGAGGTCGACGCGGCCCTCGCCCTGGAGTTGGAGCAGCACGGTCGCCACGAACGTCTTGGTGATGCTGCCGATCCGGAACCGTTCGCCCGGGTGGCGCGGCTGCTGCCCCGCTCGACGGTCCTCGCCCCCGACGGCCGCCGACCACCGGGACCGCCCGTCCCGCACCTGGACCAGCGCGCCGAGCCGCCGGTCACCGGCCCGGTCCAGGTCCGCCCGCAGCACGGCGAGCGTCCGCTCCCGGCTCCGGTCGGTCCGTTCGTCGGCGGCCACCGGGTTGGTGAGCGCCGTCAACGCCAGGGCGACGGCGCCGGCCGTCGCCAGTCGTCTCCTTCTCCCACGGGGCCTTCCGGTTCCGGTCAAGGTGTCGTACCCCTCCTGCCGTTGCGGGCATCCGTACGGTCGGGGGGACGCCGATCCGGTGGAACCCGTTGCCCGTGCGGGACGGGTGCGTCGGCAAACCCGCCCCGCGGGGGATTCGCCCCCGAGACCGGGCCCGGGCACCGCCCTTAGGGGTTCACTGCCAGGCGGCCCCGGACACCGGGCGCAGATCACGTCCGCTCACCTTCGGGAACCGCCGGACCCGGCGTTACGATCGCGCCATGACCGACTTCCAGGGCAGCCGCCTCACCAAGCGTATCGGCCTGGCGATAGCCGTGGTCGCGTTGCTGCCGTTCGCCCTCCCGTTGACCGTCGGCTCGCACCAGACCGTCAACGGCGAACTCACCTCGTACAGCTACCTCAACCTCACGGCGCTGATCGCCGGGGTGGCCGCCCTCGGGTACGCGGTGCGCACTTACTCCGGCCTGCGGTTCGAGCAGCGGCTCAGCACCACGTACAAGGCGCTGCTGGTCGCCCTCGTGGTGGTGGCCCTGTTCCAACTCGTGCGCGGGAGCGGGGTGGTGCCCGCGGTGACGGAGTGCTCCGCGTCCTACAGCCTCGACCTGTGCCGCCCGGAGTCCGTCCCGTAGGGCGTGACGCTCGGGTGTCCTGACGGGCGTCCTGCCAGACTGATCGGAACAGGGGGAGGGCATATGGATCTCGCTGCGAAGCATGCAGCTCTGTACCAAGGCACGTTGCTCGTCGCGGAGGCCGCCGAAGACGCGTACCGGCTGGGCGGTCTCGACCGCTTCCTGGAACCCTGGATACGCAGCAGGCTCGACTCCCTCCGTGGCCTGCTCGCGAGTTGCGACACGCGGCGCCAGCTCGCCGAGGACGTGCGCGCCCTCGCCGGTGCGGCAGCCGCGTACTCCGAGTTGCGGAACCAACTCTTCTCGGATCTCCACCACACGCAGCCGGAGCCGACCTGGCGGATCCTGCGACACCAGGACATGGCGATACGCGCCCAGTCCACAGTGCTGGACCGACAACCGACCTTCGTGCTCCGTCAGCTCGATGCCGGGGCGAACGTCCTCGGTGCCGAAACCTGGGACTTCACCGTGCTCACGAGCCCGTCCGATCCCGCCGACCAGGGCACGTCGTTCATCGTCATGGCGGACAGCCAGGAGAAGCACGACAGGATCACCGTCCAGGTGGCCAAGGAACTGGAGAGCGAGCGGTCGTGGTACCAGCAACTTGAGTACGGTTTCTACGCCCTCGGCGCCACGCCGTTCCTCACCGCGATCTACGACCCGGACCGGCACCGCCGGCAGCCCCCGGAAGGGAAGGCCGGCGGGTTCACCTGAGGACGGCGGGTGGCGAACCACCCACCGAGGAACCGGGTCCGGACACGAACCGTGGCGTGGCGGGGGACCGCGGCGCGGCCGCCCCCGCCACGGGGGAGCGCCCGGCGAACCCCGGAAATGTGATGGGGGTTGCCACCCAC
>NZ_JBHXEN010000020.1:55145-67155 GCF_042724695.1 Streptomyces sp. NPDC127068
CGGCCCCCCCGGGTTGTTACGGCGGGGGGTTACACCTGTGGCCGGGGGGGGGCAACCCCCCCCCCGTGTACCGGGGCCCGCCCCCGACCGGGGGGGGGCCGGGCGACGCTGCGTCGCCCGGCACGGCATCGGGTCAGCGCACGTCGACCCGGTCACTGGAGCTGGTGGTGCCCAGCAGCGCCGAGTTGGCGGTGAACACGGCCCGCCAGCTGCCGTCCTTCTTGGCGGTGAACGCCTTGGAGAACGCGCCCGCGCTGTTGGTGCGGGTGGTGGCGAGCTTGGTCCAGCTGCGGGCGCCATCGGCCTTGAACCAGATGCTCACCGACTCGTTGGCCGCCTTGCGCCAGCTTCCGTCCAGCTTGGTGAGCGCGCCCTTGACCGTGATCTTGCTGCCCTTGCGGACCGGCTCGGGGCTGGCGTTGAGGCCGGTCACGGCGGTACGGAGCCGGACGTCCACGTAGTCGGCGCCGCTGACCGAAGCGGCCCGGTCGGCGGTTCCGGCGTACCTGGCCCGCCAGTCGCCGTCCTTGGCGGCGGTGATGCCCGCGGAGAACGCGCCGTTGGTGCCGGTGGTGGCGCTCGCCGCGCGGCTCCAGGCGGTGCTGCCCTTGGCCCGGAACTCGACGACGACGCCGGTCCGCGCCACCGCACGCCAGGTCTCGTTGGTGGCGCCGACGGCCTGGAGGGTGCCCGTGACGGTCACCTTGCTGCCCTTGGCGACCGGCTCGGGACCGGCGTTGAGGCCGGTGATGCGGCTCGGCACGGCCTTGACGGACAGTGCGGCGGACCGGGTGCTCACCTCGCCCGCGGCGTTGGTGAACACGGCGCGGTAGAGGCTGCCGTTCAGGGCCCCGGTGGCCTTGACGGTCAGGGTGGTCGAGGTGGCACCGGACACCGCGCTCCAGGTGGCGCCCCGGTCGGTGCTGCGCTCCCAGCGGACGGAGTCGGAGTCCTCGGCGGCGGCCCGGAAGGTCGCCGTCGCTCCGGAACGCACGGTCTGGGCGGACGGCTGCGTGGTGACACGTGCGCTGCCGAAGCGGAGCGCCCGCTCCACGTCCTGGGCGCGCGAGGGCATCCAGGTGGCGTCGTTGCGGTCGTGCGAGTTGAAGCTGGTCACGAAGCAGGCGGTGGCGGTGCAGTCGACCGGAGTCGCCAGGGCCCCGGCCGGAGTGAAGGTCTGGGTGAGCTTCAGGGTGGTGGTGAAGGTGCCGTCCGCGTCGACCTGACGGATGTACGCCGCGTTCCCGAAGACACTGGGGTACGTGGTGCCCGGCAGCGCGATCGACTGCGCCAGGTAGACGCCCTTGCCCGGACGGTAGCCGCTGCCCTTGACGGTGACCTCGGTCTCGGCACCGAGGCCGGAGACCTGGCTGACGGTCAGGGTCGGGGTGCTGACGGTGCCGTCGAGGCCGAGCGGGTCGAGAGCGATCCCGGGCTCGTACATCGGCTGGCCCTGGTTGCTGAAGACCTGCGCGCCCTCGGAGGTCAGCTTCGTGGTGATGTCGCTCCAGTCGAGCCGCGATGCGGTCAGGGAGCCCGGGGCGGCCGTGAGGGTGGCGAAGGGCACGGCGGTGGCGCTCGTGGGCTCCTTGCCGTCCAGCTCGGTGCGCACGTCCACGTACAGCGTGCCCGTGCCGTCCTTGAGGACGACCCGCGGCTTGGCCAGCGTGATGCCGGTGATGCCGTGGGCGGGAACCGCGTAGGTGACCGACCCATCGAACAGGACGTCCGCGGACGCCTTGGCGGGGTTCACCGCACCGTGCAGGACGGGGTAGGAGACGACTCCGGTCGTGCCCGAGGCGGTGGCGCCGCCGGCCGTGGTGACGGTGCCCCCGAGGCCCGTCACGTAGCGGAACCAGGAGGTCTTGAATCCCCACCCGGCCTGGCCGGTGAGCAGGATCGGGGAGGCGGCGGTGGCGCTGCCGTCGGCCGGGGCGGGTGCCGCCTGGGCGCCGGACCTCAGGGCCGAGGCCACACCGGTGTCGACGGTGGCGGCGGTCGCGGTGAGGACGCCCGCACTCGTCGAGAGGGCGGTGAGGACCGCGAGGGCGGCCAGCCGGGTTCTGCGGTTGGTGGACATGCGGGGCATGTCTCCTTCGGAGGGGAGGGCACACGAAAGTGCCGGGCTGCGTCCGGAGCGGAACACACACGGAACGGAAAAGGGCGTGGGGAACGGCTCCTCGGAGTGGGGGAACCCGGGGCCGACAGCGATCATATTAGGTGAGGCTTACCTAAAGTGCCATCATCGGTGCGGCACCGGATCGCTCGCCCCGATGCGGGTGCGCCGCCCTCAGGCTCCGGAGGCCGTCTCGGAAACCGTCAGCGACGCCACGGATGCCACGGACGATCCGGGCGGTGCGGGTGGTGCGGGTGGTGCGGTGCCCGGTCCCGGGTCGTACGCACGCACCGCGTCCAGGTACTCCGCGATGGCGTCCCGGTTGCGGACCAGACACGCGACCCGCTCCGTCATGCGGTCGCGCTCGTGCTCCAGGGTCGCGATCATCTCCGCGGTGGCGTCCGGGAAGTAGATGGTTCGGGGCTTGTCGAGGCAGGGCAGGATCTGTTTGATGATCCGGGTGGGCAGCCCGGCGTCGAGCAGGCCCCGGATCTGGAGCACCCGGTCGACGAAGCGTTCGTCGTACGAGCGGTAGCCGTTCGCACAGCGCTCGGCGACGATGAGCCCCTGCTCCTCGTAGTAGCGCAGCAGTCGACGCGAGGCGCCGGTGCGTTCCGACAGTTCTCCGATGCGCATGGGCGGGCTCGCTCCCCTGGCGGACTCGGGTGACTTAACCTTCACATCAATGTGAACGTTTCAGCGTAGCCGGCATGTCAACCCGCGATCCGAACCTCCTCCTTGACCCTCCGTCCGACCGGCGCCGGGACCGGCTCCCGATGGCGGCGCTGCTCGCGCTGTCCACCGCCGTCTTCCTCACCAGCCTCACCGAGACCCTGCCCGCCGGAGTGCTCCCCGCCATGAGCGGCGACCTCGGCGTCGGCGAGTCCGCCATGGGGCAGTCGGTGACCGTCTATGCGATCGGCAGCGCGCTCACGGCGATCCCGCTGACCGCCGCCACCGCCGGGGTCCCCCGCAAGCGGCTGCTGCTCGCCGCGATGGCGGGGTTCGCCCTCGCCAACACGGTGACCGCCGTCTCCTCCCACTACCCGCTCACCATGGTGGCCCGGTTGCTGGCCGGAGTCGCCGCGGGCCTCGCCTGGGCCCTGCTCGCCGGCTACGCCCGGCAGATGGCCCCCGTGCACCTCCAGGGGAAGGCCATCGCCGTCGCCATGGCCGGCATCCCCGTGGCCCTCTCCCTGGGGGTGCCCGCCGGCACCTTCGTCGGCGACGCCCTGGGCTGGCGTGCGGCGTTCCTCCTCATGACCGGTCTCACCGTGATCCTGTTGGGGTGGATCGCGGTGAGCGTCCCGGAGTACGCGGGGCGCCGGGGCGGAGAGCGGGAGCCGATGCTGCGGGCCCTCGCCGTCCCCGGGGTCGCGTCGGTCCTCAGCGTGACCCTCGTCTTCGTGCTCGCCCACACGGTCCTCTACACCTACGTCGCCACCTTCCTGGACCACGTCGACATGGCGGACTCCACCGACCTCGTCCTGCTGACCTTCGGCGCCGCCTCGCTGCTGAGCATCTGGGTCGTGGGCGTGCGCATCCACCGTCAACTGCGAGCCCTCACCGTCGCCAGCGTGCTGCTGGTCGCCCTCGCCGCCGCGCTGCTCGCCGTGGTGTCGGACCGTGCGGCGCTGGTGTACGTCGCGGCGGCGCTCTGGGGCCTCGGCTGGGGAGGCGTTCCCACGCTGCTCCAGACCGCGGTCGGCGATGCGGGCGGCGACTTCGCGGACTCGGCGCAGGCCATGTTGGTCACCCTGTGGAACGTGGCCATGGCGGCCGGCGGAGTCGTGGGCGGTGTCCTCCTCGGTGTCATCGGGGCGCAGGCGTTCCCGTGGAGCGTGCTGGTGCTCATGGTGCCGGTGCTCCTGATCGTGGTGGTCGCCCGTGCCCACGGGTTCCCCGTCCGACGCGCGACGCACTGAGACCTGTGCCGTCGGCGCGACACCGGCCCGGGGTCACGGCAGCGGTGCGCCCCGGGCCAGCCAGCCGAGCAGATCGTCCGTGAGCGGCTCGCCGTCCGCCTCGATGTCGGGGCCGATGGCACCCGGTGCGAGCCGGTACAGCCGTCGGCGGTCGCGGCCGTGGCGGCGCATGAGCAGTCCGGCGCCCCGGCCGTCGTCGCCGACCAGCACCCAGTGGGGTGCGCGGCGCGCCACCTCGAAGCTCCCGTTGCGGCCCGCGAACAGGTGCGGGCCGTACACGTGCACGCCGTTGTCGAGCCGGGCGCCCGGGGTCGACCGCCACAGGCGGGCCAGGGCGGGCTGGGGGCCGTCGCCCAGCCCCAGTTGCCGTGCGGCCAGGACGGTGAGGAACCCGGCGAAGGACTCCGCCACCGGGTGCTCCTCGTCGACCGTCCCGTCGTGGCACACCACGGGCAGTTCGCCGTCCGGGAACTCCTTCCGACGGTCCAGGGCGAAGGAGTAGCCGTACCCGCAGTCCGGTTCGGCGCCGAACTGCAACCGGTCGCCGCGCAGCCGCCAGGGCGCGGTGATGAGGTCGTACGTGTCGTACCCCGGTACGTCGGGACCGACCGTGGCGAGGTCCGTGCCCGACACCCGGGTTCCGCCGACCTCGGTGAGCCACCACCGGTACGACGGGGGGAGCGGGCCCACCCTGGCCTCCGCGGCGACGGTCATCGTTTCCCGCGCCCCGCCCGCCGGCCCGTGACGGAACCCCGGCACGGTGTCGATCAGGTCGCGCAGCTGCGTCAGATCGGGTCTCACGGCACGCAGTGTGCCAGGGCTTCCGCTCGGGCGTCCGCCCCCGGGGGCGTCTGCGACGAGCGGTCGACCGACGGGTGCTCAGGGGCCTTCTCCCGCGGGGGCGTTGGGGGCGCTGCCTAGCGGGAATCCCTCTCTCATGATTAAAGTATGGCCTCATTATGAATGACGTACAGAAATCTTCGGACGATCTGGCTCGCGATGAACGCGGCCTCCTCTACAACCCCGGCGCGCGGGCCTCGATGAGTGCCTTCGCCCTCGACGGTGACACCCTCGCCCTGGAGGCGGTGGCCGCCCTCCGTTCGGCCCTCCAGGCGGTCGACCGGCTCCGTGCGCGGGGCGCGGGCAATCGCGGTCTCAGTACGGGCGCCCTCGACGTGCTGATGCGTCTGGGGGTGGCCCCGGACGAGGGGGTGACGGTCGGTGAGCTGGCCCGGGCCGGCGGGGTGAGCTCCCGCAACGTGACGGGGCTGGTGGACACCCTGGAGCGGGACGGCCTGGCCGCCCGGGTTCCCGACCGGCAGGACCGCCGGGCCGTGCGGGTGCAGATCACGCCGCGGGGCCGCACCTGGCTGGACGACTTCCGGCTACCGGCGCGGCGCGCCATGGAGTCGCTCTTCCGGGGCGTCGAGCCGGACGACGTCGCGGCGCTTCGGCACCTGTGTCTGAGCCTGGTGGAGAACCAGCGCCGCGTCGAGCGGTACCTGGAAGGGGGTGGTGCGACCGGGCGGGTCGTCGGCTGAGGCCCCCGACTGGAAACTCTAACGCTCGTACAATATTGTGCGAGCGTTAGAGTTTCTTGAGGGAAGGGGTCTCTCCGTCATGGCCAACGTCTATCGCGAACTGTTCCGGGCACCCGGGACCGTCGCCTTCTCGGCCGCGGGCTTCGTGGCCCGCATGACGATGCCGATGACCGGCATCGGGATCATCACCATGCTCGGGCTGCTCCGCGGCGACTACGCGCTCGCCGGCGCCGTCTCCGCCGCCTTCACGCTCTCCACCGCGCTTTGCGGGCCGCGCATCTCGCGCTGGGTCGACCGGGCGGGACAGCACCGGGTGCTGTGGCCCGCCGCCGGACTCAGCCTGCTGGCGCTGGGCGCACTGC
Organism: Streptomyces sp. NPDC127068; assembly: GCF_042724695.1. Lineage (NCBI taxonomy): Bacteria > Bacillati > Actinomycetota > Actinomycetes > Kitasatosporales > Streptomycetaceae > Streptomyces > Streptomyces sp. NPDC127068. The sequence goes on from NZ_JBHXEN010000020.1 coordinate 61,090, forward strand.
TGCTCTGTGCGCGCTACGAGGCACCCGTGTGGTCGCTCTTCGTGTGTGCCGTGCTCGCCGGCGCGCTCCCCAACATGGCGGCGATGGTCCGGGCCCGCTGGACCCACATCCACCAGGGGTCCCCGCGCCTGCACACCGCCTACGCCTGGGAATCCGTCGTCGACGAACTCACCTTCGTGATCGGCCCCGCGCTCGCGGTGGCGCTGTCCACGGTGCTGTTCCCCGAGGCCGGCCCCCTGGCCGCCGCCGTACTCCTGGCCCTCGGCATCGCGTTGTTCGTCCCCCAGAAGGCCACCGAACCCCCTGTCGTCCGTGCCGAACCCCAGGCGGTCGCCGGCGCCGGCCGCTCGGTCATCCGCAACCCCTCGGTACGGCTGCTCGCCTCCGTCCTCGTGGCGGGAGGAGCCATCGTCGGCACGGTGGACGTGGTCAGCGTCGCCTTCGCCGAGGAGCGCGGCACGCCCGCGGGCGCCGGCGTCGTCCTGTCCGCCTACGCCGTCGGCTCGGCCCTCGCCGGACTGGTCTTCGGCGCCCGCACCCCACGGCTGCCGCTGCCCCGACTGCTGGTCATCGGCGCCGCGGGCACGGCCTGCACCACCCTCCCGCTGCTCTGGGCGGACGGCCTGCCGGGGCTCGCCGCCCTGGTGTTCGTCTCCGGTCTGTTCTTCGCCCCCACCATGATCGTGGTCATGGGCCTCGTCGAGCGCAGCGTCCCGGCCCCGCAGCTCACCGAAGGGATGACCTGGGCCATCACCGGTCTCAGCGTCGGTGTCGCCCTCGGCGCCGCCGTCTCGGGCAACCTGGTCGACCGGTTCGGTCCCGCATCCGGGTTCGTGGTGGCCGTCGTCGCCGGCGCGTTCGCCCTGCTGCTCTCCCTGACGGCGCGGGGGCCGCTCACCCGGACCCCGGCCGCCGGGCCCGCACCGGTGGCGGCCGGTGCGCCCACCGCGGACGGGCGCGGCTGACGGACGGGTAAGGTCGGGGCACACGGCGGGAACACGGGAGTACGCGGGTGAGTGAACCGACCACGGACGGCCGCCGGCTCAAGGGCGAGCGCCGCAAGAAGGAACTGATCGACGCCACGGTCCGGGTCGTCGCCCGGGACGGGGTCGCCGGGGTCAGCCACCGGGTCGTCGCCCGGCAGGCCGGGCAGCCCGCCACGGCCGCCGCGTACTACTTCAAGAACATCGACGACCTCCTCACGGCGGCCCTCACCGACTGCATGGCACAGGACGCCGCGCGGATGCGCGCCCTGGCGGCGGGAACCGACGGCGGCCCGGTCGGACTGCGCGCGCTCGCCGAACTGATGGCCGCCGTGGTCGTCCACCCCGACCACCTGCTCGCCGAGTTCGAGCTCTACCTGCTCGCCGCCCGCCGACCCGAACTCAGGGAGGCGACCGACGACTGGCTCGCCGCGATCGACGAGTTCGGCCGTCGCTACACCGACGACCCGGTGCGCCTGCGCATCCTGGCCGGCGTCATGGACGGACTGCTGATGCAGGCCCTCCTCACCGACGACCCGCCGAGCGTCGACGCCTTCGAGGACGTACTCCGGCAGGTGCTGCTCTGACGGGTCGTCACCCCCGGTCGTCGGGGTCGCCCGGGAGTCGTTCGAAACGGTAGCGGGCCGGGAGCGCAGCGGCCGGACGATTCCGCCGCTGGACCCCATCTCCTGCTAACTTCCACCGAGTTTGGTTCCAGGAGGAAGAGGGAACAGACATGCGCGCACGGACCTGGCGGACCGCGGCTACGGCCTTTGGCGCGGCCCTGATGCTCGCCGTGTCGGCCGCCCCGCCCGCGGTCGCCGAGAACGACCGCCGCACCGGGCCGTGGACCAGCGCCTGGGGGACCGCCCCGCAGCACCCCGCGGCGCCCGGCTCCCCGTGGGGCGGCTGGTCGGCCGAGGGGTTCACCGACCAGAGCGTCCGGCAGGTGATGCGGATCAGCGCCACCGGCTCCCACCTGCGCGTCCGGCTGTCGCACCGGTACGGAGCGCAGCCGATCCGCCTCGCCCGCGCCACCGTCGCCCGATCGGCGGGCGGGGCCTCGGTGCGCCCCGGGACCCTGCGCGACCTCCGGTTCTCCGGCCGGGCGGCCACCGTGCTCCCCACCGGCGCCGAACGCTTCTCCGATCCGGTGGCCCTGCCCGTCCGCGCGGGCGAGAAGCTCACCGTCACCCTCTACTTCGCCGCTCCGACCGGCCCCGTCACCCATCACGGGGACGGCCTCGCCACCAGCTACCGGGCCCGCGGCGACGAGACGCGCGGCACGGCGGGCGACGCCTTCGCCGGGGACACCAGTGCGTCGTTCTACCTGCTGGCCGGCGTCGACGTCACCCGTGGGCGCGGACCCGGCGCCGTCGTCACGTTCGGCGACTCGATCACCGACGGGTACGGCTCCACACCGGACACCGACCGGCGCTACCCGGACCGGCTCGCCGAACGCCTGCACGCCTCCGGTCGTCCCCACGGAGTCGTCAACGCCGGGATCAGCGGGAACCGACTGCTCACCGAATCCCCCTGTTTCGGAGCGGACGGACTCACCCGGTTCCGCCACGACGTGCTCGGCCGCGCGGACGTCCGCTCGGTCGTCGTGCTGCTCGGCATCAACGACATCGGGGCCGGCGGGGCGCCCGACTTCGGCTGCGGAAGCCCGCCCGCCGTCACCGCCGAACAGCTCATCGAAGGACACCGCGCCCTGATCCGGGCCGCGGAACGGAGCGGCGTCACCGCCGTCGGGGCCACCCTGACCCCCTTCAAGAACTTCCCCTTCTACTACACCCCCGACAAGGAACGGGTGCGCGACGAGGTCAACCACTGGATCCGCACCAGCGGGGCCTACGACACGGTGGTGGACCTCGACCGCGTCCTGTCCGACCCCCGCCCGGGCCGCGGCGACGAACTCGCCGCCCGCTACGACGTGGGGGACGGGATCCACCCCAACGACGCGGGCATGGACGCCCTCGCGGAAGCCGTCGCGGCCCGCCTGCCCCGCTGAGCGGCCCGTACCCGTCACTCCCGTGACCCCCCGTCGTTGGTCCTGGTGTCGTCCGGGCCCGGGGCGCGCCCACGCCGACTCCGGGCACCCGGCGAGCACATCGGCGCGATCGACCGCGACGCCGGTCCGGTCCACGGAGACAGGGGTACGTACATGTGGGGCATCCGTCGGGCCGGACAGCGGCTCGCCTCCGTGGTGCTGTCGGTGCTGTCGGCGGTGGCACTCTGCGGGACGGCGATCGTTCCCGCCGGGGCCACCGCCCACGGTCCGGTCCTCGACCGTGACTTCCCCGATCCCGACGTCGTCGAGGTGGACGGCACCTACCACGCCTACGCCACCAACAGCGGCGGCCGGAACACCACCCACGCCACCTCCCGGGACCTGACGCACTGGACCTTCCACGACGCCGACGCCCTGCCCGAGCTGGGCTCCTGGGCCGTGGCCGAACCCCGGGGCCGGGTCTGGGCGCCGGAGGTGTTCGACAACGGAACCGGGCTCACCATGCTCTACACCGCCCGGGACCGCGCGAGCGACCGGCAGTGCATCGGCGTCGCCCTCTCCGCCACGCCCGACGGACCGTTCCGGCCGACCGGTGACGGCCCGCTGATCTGCCCGGCCGCCGAAGGCGGAGCCATCGACGCGGCCAGCCACAGCGAAGGCGGCCAGCGCTACGTCCTGTGGAAGAACGACGGCAACTGCTGCGGGCGGGACACCTGGATCCACCTCCAGCGCGCCTCCCGGGACGGCACCCGGCTCACCGGCGAACCGATCAGGCTGCTCGGACGGGACCGGGACTGGGAGGGCGACCTCGTCGAAGCGCCCACCCTGGTCAAACGGCGCGACGGCGGCTACCTGCTCCTCTACTCGGCCCACTCCTACGCCGGCGACGCCTACGCCACCGGGTACGCGGTCGCGGACCGACTGACCGGCCCCTACACCAAGGCCGCCGCGCCGCTCATGACGACCGCCTCCTTCGACGGCACGGTCCGCGGCCCCGGCGGCCAGGACGTGGTGACCGGACCCGACGGCCGCGACCGCATCCTCTTCCACGGCTGGAGCGCCGACCGCACCCGGCGCGCCCTGTACGCCGCCGACCTCGGCTACGCCGACGGCCACCCGGTGGTGCGCGGCAGCAGGGTCTCCCACCAGGCGGAGGACGCGCAGGTGCACCGCGCCGTCGTCCGGGAGGCCGACCGGGCCCGGGGCGGACGCGCCGTCGGACACCTCGACCACCCCGACAGCCACGTCGAGTTCCGGGTCTTCGCCGCCTCCGCCGGTCGCCACGCCCTGTCGGTCCGGTTCGGCAACGGCTCCCTCGACGGGTCCGGCGCACCGGCGAGCGCCTCCCACCTGCTGACGGTCAACGGCGTCGACTCCGGAGCCGTGGAGTACCCGCACACCGGCTGGGACCACTGGCAGGAGGCGGGCACCACGATCGCCCTGCGGGAAGGGTGGAACACCGTGCGGCTGTCCAAGGGCGAGCGGTACGCCGAACTCGACGCCGTCGACGTGGCCTGAGGCGCACCGCCGCCCCGGTCAGGCCCACTTCTGATCGGCGCCGCGGTCGCAGGGCCGGGCGCGCAGTCCGTCGCCACCGTCGTGCAGGCACGCGCCGGTGGCCTCGTTCCTGAGTTCGGCCGCCGCCCCGTCGTCCAGCACGGTGAGCCGCCACCGCTGGGCCGCGGACGGGCCGCACGGCCCGGAGCGGAGCCCCTGCTCGTGGTGACCGACGCAGTCACCGGTCGCATGGTTGCGGAGCTGTGAGGTGCCGTCAGCGGAGGCCCGCACGGTCCACCGCTGGTACGGGAGGGCGTTGCACTTGAACGACCGCAGCCCCTCGTCCAAGCTGTCGTCGAGACAGGCACCGCTCGCCCGGTTGACGAAGAGCCGACCGGCGTCCGCAACCCGCGGTGTGTGGCGCGCGGCCTGCTCCGCCCCGTCCACGGACCCCGTCGGCGGGACGACGAGCGCCGTCAGCGCAGCACCCACCAACACGCCCGGCAGCGCCCCGGCCCCGGCCCACAGCCACTTGCCCCGCGGCCGGGCCATCGTCGCGCGCAGCCGTCGCACGGCCCCCGGCCGCTCTGCGGGCGCCGTGGGAACGGCGTCCACCGGCGGTTTCGGCTGACATCGGTCGGCGGCCTCCCACAGGGTCCGGTACGGCGCGGGGTCGGCGCCCAGCGCCCGGCACAGCTCCCGGACCGTCGACCACGGCGGCACCGTGCTGCCCCGAAGGTAGCGCGACAACGAGGAGTCGCTGATCGACACCTCGGACTCCAGCGAACGCAACGTACGCCCCGACCGCTGCTGCAACGCCCGCAAGGCGCCACCGAGTTCCCGGGCGGGACTGTCCACCCGCCGCTCACCGTCCGACATCCATGCCCCCGTCAACTGTGCCTGCGGCCACGAGCCCGTCCCAGCAGGCCGGTCCTGTCCCGGGACGGATACGTCCCAGCAGGTCAGCACCTTAGAGATCCCGACATCGGGGAAGCAATCGGGACAAGCTTGCGAGGGGTGGTCCCCGGTCCCACACTCGGAACCAGCCGGCTCCGGCGGCCCCCAGGGCGGCGAGGAGCCGGTGCCCGGACCCACGTGTCCCCTCGGGCGGGGCGAGCCGGCTGCCGCCCGGCGCGTCATCGACGTCCGTCGGACGAGTCCGTCCCCGAGGACGCGGTCCACCCGGTGCGGCACCGTCCTCCACGGCGCACGCCCGTGCCCCGCCCCTCGCCCGGAAGGGCGAACACGTCCACCGGGCACCACCGTTCCGTTCCATCCGACGAACCACCCGACGAAAGGGATCACCGTGCTGTTCTCCGACACCACCGAGGAAGCCACCACCGTCTACGAGCCGCCGATGCTGGCCGAGGCGGGGGACTTCGCCGCCGTCACCATGGGCCTGCCCAACTGGGGCAACGACTTCCGCTACACCTGCTGGATCATGGGCTGCGGCGAGTAGCAGGGCCCGCTCCACCGCCGCTCGTGGGCGCCGGGGGACCCCCCCGGGGCCCGGGCGGGGGGGCGCCACGCCGTGGGGGCCCGCCCCCCGGGGGGGGGCACCCCCCCCCCCGG
>NZ_JBHXEN010000020.1:67165-127382 GCF_042724695.1 Streptomyces sp. NPDC127068
GCGGCGGGGCCTGTTCCCTGGCCGCCTCCCCCGCCGCCGGGGCGGCCGGGGCCCACACCCGGGCGCACGGGACGGCGGCGCACCTCGCGTTGCGGTCCCGCCCCGGTGGGACCGCAACCGCCCCGCTCGGAGAAAGGCAGCCCCATGCCGTTCGTCATCCTCCCCGACAGCCCCGCGGGCGCGGCCGTCGGAGAACGTCTGACCACCCCTCAGGGCCTCGGTGCGGACCAGCAGGTACTGGCCCACGCCTCGGGCCGGCCCTGGATCGTGGGGGAGTGGGACCCCGGCGACCTCGTCCGTGTCCAGGCCGGACCCCGTCAACTGGTCCTGCTCGGCTGCGCCACGTCGGACACCGGCCCCCTCAGGGGCGCGCTCCGCGGCTACGACGAGCCGTCCGACCTCGACCGCCTCGCCCGCACCCTGCCGGGAGCCGCGCACCTCGTGGCCTCGTTCGACGGACACGTCCGCGCCCAGGGCACGGTGTCGGCACTGCGGCAGATCCACCACACCACCTGGTGCGGGGTCAGCATCGCCGCCGACCGGCCGGACCTGCTGGCCCGGATCACCGGAACCGGGATCGCCCACGACCTGCTCGCCCGCCATCTGCTGGCCCCCGTGACCCCCTGGCCCCTGGGCGAGGCCCCGCTCTGGCAAGGAGTCTCCTGCCTCCCCGGTGACCACTACCTCCACCAACTCCCCGACGGCACCCACCGCACCCGCCGCTGGTGGTCCCCGCCGGAGCCCCACCTGTCCCTGGCCCGGGACGGCGCCGCACTGCTGCGAGTACGGATCGCCCAGGCGGTGTCGCTGCGCACCAGGGCCGGCGGCACCCTCAGCGCCGACCTCTCCGGAGGGCTCGACTCGACCAGTCTGTGCCTGCTCGTCGGGGACCGGGGCCCCGCCCGCCTGGTGACCAACCGGTGGGAGGCGATGGACCCGGCCAACGACGAGGACGACGGTCACTGGGCACGCGAAGCGACCCGTGCGCTCCCCGCCGCCGAGCACGTCCTCACCCCCCACGACTCCGTGCCCTCGTGGTACGAGGACGTCACCACGCCCGCGTACGAACCGGAAGGCCCCTTCCCGTCCGTCCGCACCCAAGCCCAACAACTCGCCCAGGTGCGGCTGATGGCCGAACGGGGATCGACCCGCCACCTCACCGGACACGGCGGTGACGAACTGTTCACCGCGCTCCCCGCCCATCTGCACGCCTTCGCCCGCACCGATCCGCTGGCCGCCCTCCCTCACATCCGGGCCACCGCCGCCATGCACCGCTGGCGGATGCTGCCCACGCTGGCCGCCCTGGGGAGGGCCCCCTCCTACGGCGACTGGCTCGCCGGACTCGCCGACACGGTCACCGCCTGGCCGCCGCGGCTGGGCCGCCCGGAGTTCGGCTGGGGCACCCCCGTCCGCATGGCGCCCTGGGCGACCCCGGACGCCGTCGAGGCGGTCCGCACGGCGCTACGGGAACCCGGGACGGAGCCACTGGCCCCGAACCGGGCCCAGCACATGACCCTGGAACTCGCCCGTGAATGCGGCCGGACCATCCGCCGACTCGACCAGCTCACCTCCCGGCACGGCGTCCCCTGGCACGCCCCGTTCCTCGACGACCGGGTCCTGGAAACGGTCCTGTCCCTCCGGATCGCCGACCGCGCCGACACCTCCCGCTACAAACCGCCGCTGGCCGCGGCGATGCGCACGGTGGTCCCCGACGGGCTGCTCACCCGGGCCTCCAAGGCCGAGTTCAGCCGAGAGGCGTACGCCGGCCTCACCCGGCACAAGCACGCCCTCGCCGCACTCTGCGACGACCTCCACCTCGCCCGACTCGGCCTCGTCGACGCCGAAGCCGTCCGGACCGCGATCCTCGGACTGCACCCCCGCTCCCTCACCTTCGTTCCCCTCGACCGGACGCTCGCCTGCGAGACCTGGCTGCGCTCGCTGCCCGCCCGCTCGCGGCTCGCCCCGGCACCCTGACCCGCAGGAGGCGCACGATGTCCCTGACCCTGGCCGCACGGGTGACCCGCACCCACGTCGAAAACGGCAACGCGGTCCTCCTCGACCGCGGCAACGGCCGCTACTTCCAGCTCAACCCGACCGGCGCCACCCTCCTCACGCTCCTGCTGGAGCACGACCGGGCCACCGCGGTCGACCTCCTGGCCCGGCGCCATCCGCAGGCCGCGACCCGGATCGCGGACGACGTGGACGCCTTCGTCGCCCTCCTCGTCGCCCGCCGCCTGGTGACAGCATGAGCATGTCGACCGGCTTGGAGCGCCCGGCACACCGCCCACCGCCGACCCACCGGGCAGCCGCCCGCTGCGCCGTGCTTGTCGCCGCCGTACTCGTCCGGCTCTCACCCCACCGGATCGACGCGGTGCTGCGGTTGCTGCGCCGGGGCAGCCGGCCCGCCACCCGGAACCGGGCCCGCGCCGCCCGCGACGCGGTCGTCCAGGTCAGCGTGCGCTGTGCGGGACAGGGCTGCCTGCAACGTTCCGTGGCGACCGTGCTGCTGTGCCGCCTCACCGGAGCCTGGCCCACCTGGTGCACGGGCGTGCGCACCGAACCGTTCCGTGCCCACGCCTGGGTCGAGGCCGAGGGCGCGCCGGTGGGGGAGCGGGACGACATCCGGCTGTTCCACGTGGTGCTGACCGTCCCGCACCGTGACCCGGTCTGACCTCCCCGCCGCCCCGGCCTCCGCCGACGACCGCCGGCAGCTCCCCTCCACTTGGACGGCTCCCATGACCGACCTCCGCACGCCGACAGACCCCCGCCCGCCGCGCTTCGGCCTGCTGTTCAGCAGTGCCCGGAGCACCGGACAGTCCGATGCGACGGTGTTCACCCGTACCCTCGCCCTCGCCGAGGAAGCCCAGTCCCTGGGCCTGGACGACCTGTGGGTCACCGAGCACCACTTCTCCCGGACGACCCTCGCCCCCTCCGCCCTCGCCCTGGCGGCCTTCCTCCTGGGGCGCTGCCCCCGCATCCGGGTCGGTACCGCGGTCACCCTGCTTCCGCTGCACCCACTGGTCCACGTCGCCGAACAGGCCGCGCTCCTCGACCAGCTCTCGGGAGGCCGCTTCACCCTCGGCGTCGGGCGCGGCGCACCCACCACCGCCTACGAGGTCTTCGCCCGTGACCGCGAGCGCCCCGACCTCGGGGACTGTCTCGACCAGATCCGTTCCGCCTGGCGGTCCGGGAGCCGCCCGGGGGGAACCGCCCACCCCGCTGACCGGGTCACCCCGGCGCCCCTGACCTCCGGCGGACCCCCGCTGTACGTGGCGGCGGGGTCACCGGGAACGATCGCCGTCGCCGGTGCCCGAGGCATGCCGCTCATGATGCTCTTCGACAAGACGCCCGAGGCCAAGGCCGAGATGGTCGCCCTGCACGCCCGGGCGGCGGCTGCGGCGGGCCGGGTCGCCCACGGTCACGACCACGCCTTCTCGCTGCTCGTCCACGTCACCGACTCGCCCCGCCGGGCCCGGGAGCTGATGCTCGACCGCGCCCGCCGTCTGCTCCGGGCCCGCCCCCCGTCGGGGGCCGACGGGGGGCCCGAGCGGAACGAGGAGGGGGTGCGGCGGATGGCCGAGCGGCTCCTCGCCCACCAGGCCGTGGGGGACGTGGACACCTGCACGCGCCGGTTGCTGGGACACCTCAGGACCAGTGGCTGCGGCCGGGTCCTGTGCCAGGTCGAGGCCGCCGACGACGACGCGGCGACCGTGCGCCGCCTGCGACGGCTCGCCACCGAAGTGCTTCCCCGGGTGCGCCGTGCGCTCGCCCGGGACGCGCAGGACGCGTCGCCGGTGCACGTGGCGCGGGCGGACGCACGGGCGGACGACGGGGACGCGGACGGCGCGGGGGCGGATCGCGCGGGGCACGGGTGCCCAGCCAGGGAGGTCAGCTAGGAGAGGTCACCCTCCGCCGTCGCCTGCTCGCGCTGCTTCTCCTTGATCCGGGCCGTCTCCTTGCGGACCTCGGCCTGGGTGGAGCGCTCCTTCTGGAGCCATTCGGGCTGTTCCTGCTTCAGGGCGTCGATCTGCTCGGTGGTGAGCGCCTCGCTGACGCCGCCGCGTGCCAGCCCGGAGATGGACACGCCCAGCTTCGCCGCGACCACCGGCCGCGGGTGGGGCCCGTCGCGCCGCAGGTCCCGCAGCCACTGCGGCGGATCGGCCTGGAGGGCGTTGAGCTCCGTACGGGAAACGGAACCCGCGCGGAACTCGGCGGGCGTGGCCTCAAGGTAGATGCCGAGCTTCTTCGCCGCGGTCGCGGGCTTCATGGCCTGGGGGGTCTGGTGCGACGTCATGGTGTCCAGGGTAACCAGCGGGCGAGGCGCCCCTGACCACGGCCGTTATCCTGGCCCGGTGACAGACTCGCAGGCCCCCTCCTCCTTCCGGCTCGCCTACGTGCCGGGAGTGATCCCCGCCAAGTGGGTGCGGGTCTGGACCGAACGGCTCCCCGACGTTCCGCTGACCCTGGTCCCGGTGTCCGCCGCCGACGCGCCGGCGCTGCTGCGGAACGGCGGTGCCGACGCGGGGCTCGTGCGGCTGCCCGTCGACGGGGAGGACCTCAGCGCGATCCCGCTCTACACCGAGACCACGGTGGTCGTGGTCCCCAAGGACCACGTGGTGACCGCGGTCGACGAGGTGTCCTGCGCCGACCTGGCCGATGAGCTCGTCCTGCACCCCCAGGACGACACGCTCGACTGGGAGCGGCTGCCGGGCCGCGCCGCGGAGGAACGTCCGGCCACCACCGCGGACGCCGTGGAACTGGTGGCGGCGGGTGTCGGCCTCCTGATCGTCCCGCAGTCGCTCGCCCGGCTCCACCACCGCAAGGACCTCACCTTCCGCCCGGTCCCGGACGCCCCCGAGTCGCGCGTGGCGCTGTCCTGGCCGAAGGAGGCCACGACCGACCTGGTGGAGGAGTTCATCGGGATCGTCCGCGGGCGCACCGTCAACAGTTGGCGGGGGCGCGGCGGCGCCGCGCGGACCCCGGAGGAGCCGTCCACCGGGGGAACGGCCCGCCGCGGTGCCGCGGCGGGGAAGCCCGCCGGCCGGGGCACCCGCACGGGCTCCGGCAGCAAGGGCGGCAAGGGGACCAAAGGCGGCGGTCGGGGCAGCCAGGGGGCCAAGGGCAGCCGGGGCGGCGGCAAGGGCGGCCGGCCCCGTCGACGGGGCTGACCGTCCACGGCTCCGCCCGCCCCCGACCGTGAAACGAAGGCGCCTACCGGGAACGGGAGATCGCTGATAGGTGTACCGCATGGCGAACACCCCAGCCGTCCCGTCCGACCGCGCCTTCGACGCCGTCCTGTGCGACCTCGACGGCGTGATCCGCTTCTTCGACCACTCCGTGGTGACGCGCTTGGAACGGGAAGCGGGACTCCCCGAGGGCACGACGGCGGCCGTCGGATTCGCACCGGAGCACGACGAGCCGCTGCTGCTCGGCCGGATCACCCGGGCGCAGTGGGCCGAGTCCATCGCCGGTGCGCTGGCCTCGCGGGTGCCCCGCCCCCGGGCCGAGGCCCTGGCCACCGCCTTCACCGAGGCCGACTTCTGGGCGGACGAGCAGGTGGTGGGAGTGCTGCGGCTCCTTCAGGGGCGGTGTCCCCTGGTCCTGGTGACCAATGCGACCGTCTGGCTCGACGGCGATCTGACGGCCATGGGGTTGACGGACCTCGCGACGTCCGTGGTGAACAGCAGCCTGGTGGGCATGGTGAAACCGGACCCGGGCATCTACCGGCTCGCCGCCGAGCGGGTGGGCGCTCGGCTGGACCGTTGCCTCTTCGTGGACGACCGGTCCGAGAACGTCGACGCCGCGATCGCCCTGGGCGCGACGGGAGTGCTCTACCGGGAGGTGGCCGACCTGGAGCAGGCGCTGGCCCCGTTGCTGCGCGACGCCCCCTCCCGCCCGTAGGCGAGTGCCTCCCGGCTGACGCACGGGAGCCCGTCAGTGGCTGCCGGTGGCCCTGAAGTTCTTGGGCACCAGCCACAGCACGAGTACGGTCACCACGGCGACGATCCCCGCCGAGACGTACGCGGTGGTGGTGAGCGCCTGGTCGAAGGCGCTCCGCGCCGTTTCCAGCAGCCGGCTGCCCACCGGACCGCCGAGTGCGGCGGCGGACTCCGCGGCGCCGCCGATCGACTCGCGCGCCGCCTCGGGCGCGGCCCCGGGCATCAGATCGGCGTAGAGCGCGCCGTGGATCGACCCCAACAGCGCGACCCCGAGGCCGACCCCCAGTTCGTAGGAGGTCTCCGAGACCGCGCCCGCCTGCCCGGCCCGCTCCGGGGGCACCGCGGAGACGAGCACGGAGGCGGAGGTGGTGATCGCCAGACCGTCGCCGAGGCCCAACGTCACCAGGAACACGGCGACGTAGACGTACGAGGTCGGTTCCGGGGAGAGCGCCAGCAGCAGGAACCCCGCGAGCATGCCGAGCAACCCGGCACCCATGACCGGCCGCACCCCCACCGCGTGCATCAGCCGGGGCGCGGCCAGCGATCCGACCAGGGTGGCCAGGGCCACCGGCAGGGTCCGCAGGCCCGCCTCGAACGGCGAGTAACCGTGGACGTACTGGAGCCACAGGGAGACGAGGAACAGTGCGGCACCGGCGGCCAGCATGGCCATGAGGGTGGCCAGCGCGGCGGCGGTGAACGGATGGCTGCGGAACAAGCGCACGTCCAACAAGGGGTCCGGTAGCCGGAGTTGGCGGAGCACGAAGACGGTGAGCACCAGTGCTCCGAGAATCAGGATCACCACCCCGGTGGCGGCCGGTCCGTTCTTGGCGACGTGTTTGATGCCCCAGGCCAGCGCCACGATGCCGACCACGGAGAGCACCGCACTGGCCCAGTCCAGCGCATGCGTGCCGGCCGCCTTGTACTCGGGCAGCAGCCAGATCCCGGCGGCCACGGTGACCACGACGACGGGGACGTTCACCCAGAAGGCGGCTGACCAGCCGTACTCCTCCACCAGGAGGCCGCCTACCAGCGGGCCGATCGCGGCGCCCGCGCCCGCCACGGCGGCCCAGAAGCCGATCGCCAGGGCCCGCTCGTGGGGGTCGGTGAAGATGTTGCGGATCAGGGACAGCGTCGAGGGCATCACCATCGCCCCGCCCACACCGAGCAGCACCCGGCCCGCGATGAGCTGGGTGGGGCTGTCGGAGGTGGCCGCCAGTACCGAGGCCACGCCGAACAGCACGAAACCCGCGAGGAACAGCCGCTTGCGTCCGAACCGGTCACCGATGGCACCGGTGGTGACGAGCAGACCGCCGAGCACCAGCCCGTAGACGTCGATGATCCACAGCTGTTGGAGGGCGGAGGGGCGCATGTCGTCGATCAGGGACGGCAGGGCCACGTTGAGGATGGTGGCGTCCATCGCCACCAGGAGCAGGCTGGCGCACAGCACCGCGAGCATCGCCCACCGGGTCGACCGGGAACGAACCGGCCCGCCGGCGTCAGCAGGATCACCGGGGTCAGTGGGGTCAGTAGGGTCAGCCACGGCACGTGCCATCCCTTCACGGCCCGGAAGCGTCCGGGTACGGACGTACCCGGACGCGACGGCGAACGTTCGAGACGGAACGCTCCGCTTCCTCCTGATATAGGTCGATCGGGATCACTGCGCAACGCGAGCCCCGTGGGGTGAGGCCGCTCAACCGCCGTCGCGGAGGTGCGGTCGCCACATGGCCACCGTGGTGAGCGGGCCGACGCCCAGGTGTCGCAGGGTGGTGAAACCGAAGCGGTGGTACAGCGACTCGTTCGCCGGATCGGCGGTGGTGAGGAAGACGCCGTCCGGCGCGGGGAGCGTGCTGAGGACGTGGTCGAGGAGGCGCCGGGCCGCCCCCCGGCCGCGATGGTCGGGCACCACCCCGATGAACTCCAGGGTCCACGCCCCGGCGGGCGTCTCCTCCTCGGTGACCTGGAGGTACTTGAGCGTGCGGCCGAGCGCTGCCGGTCCGCAGCGCAGCGCGGTGCGCGCCACCCAGGCGGTCCGCGCCCCGACGGAGGGCGCGGTGTGCGGGGCGGTGAGGACCGCCGCGGCCACCGGACGTCCCCGCTCGTCGACGAGGGCGAGCCGCCGGGCGCCGGGCAGCGTGGCGTGCGTGGCCAGCGTCGAGGCGAACCAGCGCTCCCGCACCGGTGTGGAGGTGCCGCAGATCCAGTGCGTCGCCGGTTCCCGGGCGAACGCAGCGGCCAGGACGGAGACGCAGTCGCCCACGGTGGCGGAGCCGTCGAGTTCCCGGCGCGCTCCCTCCTGCTCCTGGAAGGTGTCGCCCTCAGCCATCACGCCTCCGCAGCGGAGCCTCGGGCACCAAGTGGCACACCAGCAGCTTGAGGAAGAACAGCGGCGCGAACCACAGCAGCGCCGCGGGCACCGTGAGCCAGAAGACGTTGACGAGCACCGCCGCCATCCACGCCCCCATCGCCACCGGGCGTTTGAGGTGCACGGGGGCGAACTCGACGGCAGCGGCGCCGGCGAGGAGCAGCGCGGCGTTGCCCAGCATCCAGCCCGCGTCGCCCTCCAGGACCACCGTGCCCAGTACGGCCAGGTGCAGCAGATGGGCTCCGACGAACAGGAGCCGGGCCCGCCGGACGCCCGGTGCCTGGCGGTGGTACCAGCGCTTGGCGGCGTTGGTCGCGTTGGTGAGGACGCCTCCGACGAGGTCCAGCCCGGCGAGCGCCACGACGACGAGTTGGACGGTGGACCAGGACTCGCGGAGGCCGGAGGCGGCAGGGGACCAGAGGCCGGCCGCGAGCAGCACCGCGCAGAGCGCGCCCCCGCCGAGCTCCACGGCCGATTCCGAGCGGGACTTCCCCGGTCCCATGAACCGCTCCAGCCACCCCGCCGCGCCCTCGGGCGTGGGCGGGATGTGCCAGTCGGTGTCGAGGTCAGTGCGCACGTCCGCCCGCCTCCCGTCCCCACAGTCCCCGCAACAGGGTCCACACCTGTGCGCGGTCGGGTTCCCGGCCGGCCGCCAGCCCGGTGAGGGTCCACTCGTCAGCGGCCGAGAAGGTGGCGATGGTCAGGGTGACCAGCAGGTCCTGGTCGACGTCCGTGCGGATCACGTCGAGCCGTTGCCCGTCGGTGACCAGTGCGCCGAACCAGTCCCGCCAGGCCGTTCCCCCGTCCTGGGCGACCGCGGCCGGCGCGAGCGCCAGATCGTCGGGGTGCTCGACGAGGTGTCGGGAGAGCGTGTCCGCGTCCACCTCCAGTCGTGCCCAGAACGCCGGGGCGTCCGCGACGGGCGTCCAGGCGCCGAGGGCCCCGAGCAGACGTGCCAGCACGTCGTCGAGCACGGCCGTGAGCAGGTCCTCGCGGCCGTCGAAGTAGTGGTAGGCGGCGGTCTTCGAGATGCCCGCCGCTTCGATGATCCGGTTGTACGAGGCGTTCTGCGGCCCGTGCTCCGCGAAGTGCCGGCGTGCGACGGCGAGGATCGCGGCCCGCTGTTCCGGGGGTAGGCGGTGGAACCTGGGAAGGGGTGGAGTCATGAGATCAACAGTACACACCATGGGGGTGTACTGCCAGTACACCCCCATGGTCTTTCGAGGTGGACGGACCCCGGGACCGCTGTCGTGCCCTCCTCCGCCGGGCTGCCGCGCACCGAGGGCTCCGTGCGACCGCGGGCGGGCGCCCCGCCCACCGGGCCGCGCCCGTGCACCCTGCAACGGCACGTTAGGGACGTCGACGCCTGGGTAGCACCCCACAACCCGGCGGGGACACGACCGGCGTCCCGCACCGAGGGACCCGGGGACAGGGGGACGACAGTGGCCATGGGCACGCCTGGAAAACGCGGAGACGGCGGGGGCGACGAGGACAGCGGGGGGCGACCGGGGGCCGCCGAGCCCGCCCGGGAGGGTGCGAACAGGGCAGGGGATCTCGCGACCAGAACGGCGGCGGCGGAGCGACTGGGGCAACAGGGCGAGACCGCCCGCGCGGTGCACGAGTTCGGTGCAGTCCTCGCGGAGTGGTTACGAACCGGAGACCCCCTCCACAAGGACCCGGTGAAGATCCGTCTGCGCCTGGTGCACTGGCTGGTGGCGCACCAGGAACACGACCGGGCCAGGGCACTCCTGGAGGAACTGCTCTCGCTCCAGATCCGGGCGAAGGGCGAGACCAGCGGTGAAGCGCTCGCCACCCGCGGCAGGATCGCCGACCTCCTCGTCCACACCGGTGACTCCACCCGGGCCGTGACCGAGCTGCGCGCGATGCTCACCGCCCACCTCGACACGGTGGGCCCGGACCATCCACGGACCCTCGCCACCCGACGCAGACTGGCGCACGCCCTGCACGACATCAGTGCGCTCGTCGAGGCGGCGGCGCAACTGGACGAACTGAGCCGGGCGTACGGCCGCGCCGGCAACCGCGAGAAGGAAGCCGCCCTGCGCGCCCGCGCGGAGCGCGTCGCGGCCGAGGCGTCCGGCGGCGTCACGCCGCCGGCGCCGGAGGACGGCGCCCCCGCCCCCGACGACCTGGTGGCCGCGCTCGCCGCGCTCGCCCCCGACGACCCGCAAGCGGACGACCTGTTACGGCGGTCCGCCGACGCGACCGGGGCCGCACCCCCCGTCGTCCGCGCCCTGGACGACCTGGTCGCCCGCTGGAGCGCCGTGCTCCCGGTCCACACCCCGCTCCTCGTCACCGCCCGGCTCGCACGCGCCGAGGTCAAGGGCCAGTTGGGGCAGCGGTCCACCGCCGCGGAGGAAATCGCCGACCTCGCCGACGTACTGCGGCAGCACCCCGAGGTCGCACCGACGCGGCTCGCGGCGGTCCGTCGCCGTCTCGCCCACTGGCAGGAAGCGGCCGGAGACCACCGCGGCGCGTCCGCGACCATCGAAGCCGCCCTCGAAGCCCAACTCCGGACGTCCGACCCGGCACACCGCAAGGTGCTGTCCCTCCGGGCCCGGCTGGCCACGGTCCGGACCGCGAGCGGGGACCACGTCGGCGCCGTCGTCGAGTACCGCATCCTCATCGCCGCCGCCACGGCCGCCCACGGCCCGACCTCCCGCATCGCCCTCGACTTCCGGACACGGCTGGCGACCGCGCTCACGGCGGTGGGGGACTCCGCGGGGGCGCTCACCGTACTGCGGCAGGTCCTGGAACACCGGACCGCGCTGCGCGGCCCGGACAGCAGCGAGGTCGCTGCGGCCCGCCGCAACCTGGCCGTCGCCCTCGTCGCGGCCGGTCGGCGCCCCGAGGCGGTGACCCTGCTGGCCGACACCGCCACCGAGTACGAACAGCGACTCGGCCCCGCGCATCCGCACTCCCTCGCGGCCCGACAGCAGTTGGCCGTCGTCCGGCACGACGGGGGAGACCTCCCGGGCGCCCTGGCCGACCTCACCCTGGTCGTGGCGCGCAGACAGCAGGTCCAGGGCGGTGCACACGCCCAGACCCGGACCGCCGAACGGCTGCTGACCGAGTGGACGGCGACGGCCGGGGGCGCGGCCCGGGCGAGGACGCAGGGGAGGCCCCGTGGATGACCTCAGAGACCCCGGTGACGCCGGACTGCGTGAACTCCTCACCGAGGGGGTCGCCCGGAAACTCAACGAGTACTGGGCCGAACGGGGCGCCACCGTCCGGGCCCGCGCGGAACGCTGGGACCGGTCCGGCTTCAGCGGGGCGGTCCTCGTCCAGATCGTCGTCACCCACCGGGACGGCCGCGACGAACGGCTCGTCGTCAAACTCCTGCCGTCCCCCCGGCAGGCCACCGAGGCCCAGCGGCACGACGAGGCCCGACGGTCCGTCCCGGAGGAGTTCGCCGCCGCACACCTCGTTCCGCAGCCCTACCCGTCCCTCGACGTCGGGGACGGCAACTGCCTGATGTTCCAGGGGTTCCCCGCCAGCACGGACGAGGTCGTGCCGCTCGGCGAGGTCGACCCCGCCTTCCTCCCCGACACCTGTGGGGAACTGGTCCGCCTGCTCCTCGGCGGCTGGAACCCGACGCCGGGGTCGCTGAGGTTGCGCTCCACCACCGTCGGCGCCTACCTGGCCGAGGAGTTGGCCGAACTCCTGCCCCTGGCGGTGCGGGAACACCAATGGCCGGACGGGGTGGGAACGTTCGCCCACACCGGCCCCTGGGTACGGGAGCACGACGGCAACACCATCCTCCCCAACCCCTGCCGCCTCATCGAGCAGGGCAGCGAACCGGGCGCACGGGGCCTGGACTTCCCGGCCGGACGCTCACACGGAGACCTCCACCTGGGCAACGCCCTGGTCGCCGTGCGCGGTGGCCGCCCGCTCGCCGGTCAGCAGTGGCTCATCGACCTGGCCGACTACCGGGAGGAAGCCCCGCTGGGCCGTGACATCGCCGCCCTGGTGCTGTCCGTGGCACTGCCCAGGGCGGCCCGGATCGACCCCACCTCGGGCGAGGCCGACGAACTGATCCGGCTCGTCGTGGACCCACTGGGCGAGCCCGCCACGAGCGTCGGCCGCGGCATCGACACCACGATCCGCGCGATCACCGAGGAGTGCCGCACCCTCCTGCGCGGCCGGGTCGACCTCTGGACCGGCTCCTACCTGTGGTCGATCGTCGCCCGGGCACTCGTGCACACCTCCTTCACCTCCCTGGGCCCCGCCCGGTGGTGGTTCGCCCGGCTGGCCGCGCACGCCGCCGGCGCCGCCCTGGCACGCCACCCGGAGCCGAGCACCCCCGGTGACCTCGTCCAGGAGGTCACCCCGTCCGCACGGGCGACGGCACCCGTCCGCCCACGACTCCTGCACCGGCACGCCGAGGTCGTGGCAGCCGTGCGGGGCCGCATGCTCCTGGAAGACGAACTGCCCTGGCTCTCGACGGGCAAGCTGCCCGGCCCGCAGGACCTCGTCCCTCCGCACACGACCACCGGGCTGCCCACCGGCGTGCTCCTCATCGGAGCCGGCGGCACCGGCAAGACCCGATGGTGCCTGGAGGCCGCCGCCCGCGCCGAGGACAACGGCGTGCCTGCGTTCTACCTGGGCGGCGCGGACGGAGGCATCCCCGCCCAGGCGGCCCTGTCCACCGGACACCTGGTCGACGAACTGACCGACCGGGTCACCCGGGCCTGCGCCGCCACCGGGGCTTCCACGGCCCTGCTGGTCATCGACGGCATCGACCGGTTCCCCAGCCTCGACCTCGTCGGACTCCGCGACCTCCTCAACGAACGGGCGTACGGCGGACTCCGGGTGACCCTCCTCGCCGCCACCCGCCCGGGCGGCATCGTGTACCAGGCCAACCGCCGGGGCATCGACGTGCTCTTCCCGCGGCAGCACCGCATGCCCTCCGAACCGGCCTTCCGCAGCCGCTTGCTGCGGCACGTGCTGAACGGGGCCGTCGACCCCACCACCCGCCAGCGCTACGGAGGCACCTCCGCACTGCGCGCCAGGCTCCACGACTCCCTCGGCGACCCGCTGCCGCCCGCCGTCCCCCTCGTCTGGGCCCCGCTGCTCACCGCCGCGCGCTCCGCGGACGAGGTGCCGGACTCCCTGTTCGACGCCCTCGGCGCCCATCTGTCGGGCCGCCCCGGCGACCCGGTGGCGTCGCTGGCCGCCGTGCTGCCCGCGGGCGCGGCCCTCGCCGCCGCGCCCCTGGCCCGCGACCGTCTCACCGCGGTGGTGGCCACCGCCCTCACCGCGACCGCCAGGGGTCTGGGCACCGCCGCCCCCACCAGCGCCTCCGCCCTGGTCTCCGCCCTGCTCGACTGCGGCCTGCTGCACCAACAGAACTCGGCGGAGGGCCAGGAGTTCCTGGTCACCCCGCACCGCACGGCCGCCGACCAACTCCTCACGCAGATGGCCCGCACCGGGCCGGGCGGCCCCGGCCTGGGCATGGCGTTGGACGCCGCGGCGGCGGACCCGGTCGCCGTCGCCCACACGGCCTGGTCCATCAGCGTGTCGCACGCCACCGCCGACGAAACGACCCGTGGGCACATGGTGGAGCAGTGCACCGGGTGGATGGACGAACACGCCGCTGCCCTCGGACACCTGCTCGCCGCGTCGACCCTGGCCGCCGCGGGCGCCCTGGAGGTCCTGCTGTACGTGCGGCCCTGGCACCGCATCACCAAGGTCTACTGGACCCAGCTCGCCCAACCGTGGTTCGCCCGCGAACAGTCGACCCCGGCCGACCCGCTGCTCCTGGCCCGCGGCCTCTACCAGGACCGCAACGAACTCCGGGAGACCCTGGTCGACACCGCCCTGGGCTGGCTGGAGCAGCACGCCGGTGAACCCGCCGCCGAACAGGTCCTGCGCTGGCTGCTCCGCCGGCACCGGGAGATGCGGGGCCCGCTCCGGGACCAGGGCCTGAGACATGCGGACACCTTCCTGGCAGCCCACCCCGACCTGCGCCCCAACCACGTGCTCGCCGCCGCCCTGGTCCAGACGTCGGCGGACCCGGAGCGCACCCAGCCCCTGGCCGATCGCGCACTGGAGGAGACCGAGGCGGCGCCCGGAGCGGTGAGCAACGCGCCCGTGCTGGCGGCCGTCCTGTCCCGACGCGACATCGACGAGCGCACGTTCGAGCGGGCCGTCGAACTCGGTGCCGACCACCTCGCCCGGCACCCCCTGGAGCCCACCTCCAACGAGGTCCTCAAGTGGCTGCTCAGCCGGCGTGACGTTCCCCCCGACGTGCACCGCCAAGCGGCAGGCACCGCCCGCCGGTGGCTCCTGGCGAACGGCGACAACCCCCAGGCTTCACACGTCCTGTCCGGTGTGTTCCTCGACCGGCGCGGCCGGACCGACGATCAAGTGCAGGCCGCACGGCTGGCCGTGAGCTGGTTGGAGGAGCACTACGCCCGGCGTTCGGCGATCTGGGTCCTCACCGACCTGGTGGCGGAAGCGGGCGAGCTGATACCCGACGACTGCGGGAACCGGCTGGCCGCGGCGGCCCAGCGGTGGCTGCGTTCCTGGCCCGACGAGGCGGTCACCCCCGCGACCATCAGCCGGACCCTGGACCTGGTCCGCAAGCGGAGCCGGCGACCCGCCCGGGTCGTTTGGCCGGGGCCGAACGGCGAGCCGCCGACCGCCGGGGAACGCCCGGCGTCCCGGGAACGGTCGCCGGAGGCGGTCGGGCTGGCCAGCGCCATGGGCACCTGGCTCAAGGACCACGGCTCCACCTATCCGGCGTTCGCCGTGCTCGGGTCCCTGCTGGCCCTGCCCGACGGCGCGCCGCGCACCTCCCCCTCGGTGGTCCGACGGGCCCTGGATTGGCTGGACCTGCACCGGGCGAGCCCCAACGCCACCGTGGTGCTCCAGCCGTTGCTCAGCCATGCCGACCTCCGCAGGGACGAACGGTCCGCGACCTGCGAGTACACCCTGGCCTGGCTCGACGCCAACGCGACCCACCCGACCGGCATCCACGTGACCCAACGCCTCCTCACCACCTTCAAACGCCTGCCGCCCGACGGCGAGCAGCTGAGGCGGGGCATCGGCCATGCACTGAAGCAACTGGAGCACCTGGCGAGGACGCCGAAGATCCCCCCTGCGTCCCGCAACCTCCACGTGCGCCTCCTACGGGCCTGCCTGACCCTCGAACTGGACGCGGAACAACGGGAAGAACTCCTCGCACACGGCTGGAGCCTCTACGCGCACGGGGACCTCGACGTCAGCAAGCCCCTGATGCTCCAGTCCTTCCTGTCGCTGCGCCGGTCCGCCGCCCCGGACCAACGGACGGCGGTGGAGAAGTCCCTGGAATGGCTGGGCGCCCACGGCGACGCGCCCTCCGCGGTCTACGTCCTCAAGGGCTGGGCGGCCCGCAAGGACCTCGTCACCACGGACGACGAGCACGCCGGGTTCGCCGCCGCCGTCCGCGGCTGGCTCGGGGAGCACCCGAGCAACCAGTACACCGGCGGACTCGTCCGCCTCCTGCTGGACCGGACCGACCTGGACGGGGACACCCTCGGGGCTGCCGTCGCCGCCGGGGCCGCCTGGGTCCGTGCCGAACCCCCACCGCCCGTGGAGGAGACCGCGGCCCTGCTCCAGGAGTTGCTGCCCCGGCTGGAGGGGGCCGAGGGCCATGCGGCCGTGGTGGCCCGTGCGTTCACCCTGCTGAACGGGGCGCTGCCCTGGCAACGCGAGACCCAGGTCGTGGAAGGGCTGCTGCGCTGCCCGGCCCTGGACGCCGCCCGGATCCCCACGGTGATCGACCAGGCGTTGATCACCGTGGGGGACTTTGCGGGGGAGCAGACGGTGGGACGGTTGCTCCAGCGCCTCGCGGAGCGCCCGGACCTCACCGAGCAGCAGGTGAAGGTGGTGATGGATCACGCCCGGACGTGGTGGGACCGGCACCACGCGGTGCCCTCGGCCCCCTACCTCGCGCAGGCGATGTTCGCCCGACCGGAGCACCTCACCGGTCTGCTGGGACACCGCACCTGGCAGCAACGCATGACCGACGACCTGGTGGCCTGGTTGGCCCTCAACGAGCAGCGCGGTTCGCTCCCGTGCGCGGTACGCCTGCTGGCGGGCCGGCCCCTGTCGGTCTGGCAGGTCGAAGAGACCGTACGGCGCGGCAGCGCTTGGCTGGCCACCCACGGCGCACACCGGTCGGCGCAGGACGTGACGGAGGTGGTGGACGCCCTGGGAGGCCGGGGCGAGGGCACCGAACCCGAGGGGGACTCCGCGCGCCCCCGGCCCTGAGGCGCACGGGGGCACGACGCGCGGCCCCGGCTCGTCACTCCTCGGCGCCTCCGGCGGCGGCCCGGCGCCGCAGGTCGGCGAGGTCGGCGGCGAAGTCGGCACGGTCGGCTTCCAGGAACCGCCGGAAGAACCAGTTGGGCACCCGCGCCTGACCGAGCCGGGTGTGCAGCAGGACGTCCTGGACCTGTCGCGCCCACGCCAGCAGCGCGGGCAGCTCGGCCGCCGGCGCCCCCGCCGCGGCATGGCGTTCCACCTGCTCGCGCAGGAGGGCGTAGGCGTGCTCCCGCGCGGTGACCGTGTCGCGCTGCGACCGGTAGACGTCGACTCCGAGCAGCAGCAGTCCGAGCGAGGGGACGAACCAGTCGGTGAGCACCGAAGTGATGCTCATGTCCCTGACGATGCCGACGCCCACTCCGCCGGCACACCAGAGCACGAGCACCCAGGCCACCACGGTCGCGTACCGCCGGCGGATGCGGGAGCCCCAACCCAGGTTCTGCAGTTGGCAGGCGAACACGTCCCACGGGGACGGCAGGTCACCGATCTCGTAGTAGTCGCGCAGCCGGTCGTCGGAGCCGCGGAAGCTCCGTGACAAGCGGCTGATCTCCTGGGCGGAGGGCGGTGCGCCGGCCACGAGCGGGTTCCACGGCAGTCCGAACATCTCGGTGTCGAAGAGCTCCTGGAGCACGGCCGCCCGGTGGAACTCGTTCCCGGCCCACTGGCTGGCCCACGCCGCGTAGAGGAGCGCCCACACCAGACCGGCGAGGGACACCGTGGTGCCGGCCGCCGGGACGGCCAGGGTGACCAGGGCACCCGCGGCCAGCAGGAACGACACAGTGCGGTGCCACGCCTCGATCCGTTGGGCCCGCCGGTGCGAGACGTCCGCGGCCCGCAGGAGGCGTAACGCCCCGGACTCGTTCTGACGCCGGCCGATGCCGCTCGACGCGGAAGAACCCACACTGCCCCCTGGCCTCGTCGAGGGCGGTGCTCCGCCGCTCCGGGTCGAATGGCTACCCACCCTGACCGAGGGGAAGCCGCGCGGGGCGCACCGCGTGACGGCGCCGGGCGAACCGCCGTGGCTACGGGGCCGGAAGGACCGTCCAGGAGGGTTCGCGGCATGCCGGGAGCGGCGCCGGACAGTGCCCGGGGCGGTCGGGCTCGGTCAGACGGGAGCGGATCATCGTGGTACCTCCGACGGGGCGGGCGAGGGTGGGCGAACCGGGCGCGGCGAACCGCTCCGGGATGCCGCCCCCCATAGACGGCACCCCGGGGCACGCCGACTCCACCGCGGCGGGTGCTGGGGTCACCCCGTGCGACGGCGGATCCGGCTCGGTCGTCCCGCGCGTGGCGACGCTGCCGCCACGACGGTGGAGCGGGCGCACGGCACCCCTGCGGTGCCCACCCGGGTCGGCGGCCAGCGCAGGCTGTGGTCGGTGCCGCCCGATCTCCGGGGTGTGAACAAGTGCGCATCTCCACGCGGTTGCTGCGGGACGGAACGCCGCCCGGAAGCCAACGCGCCCGGTTTCCCGGACGATTCGCTTCCACTGCCGGGGATATTGCTATGCGCCGACGCAAGGTGTCAACGATAGTTTTCGGCTAGGAAACGATCGTTGAGGGGCCTGGGGCGGCGCGGTACCGTGTCGTGTGCGCACGACACCCCTATCGATCCCGATCCCTGGGAGTACCTCGGTGGAACCAGTCCCGTCGCTCTCCGCGACGCTTGAGCGCCTGGAAGCGCTCATCGCAGCGCGGGGGTTGAAGAGGCCGGAACTCCTCGACGTCGCGGAACTGGCGGCCAGGACGGCACTGGCCGAGTCCGAGGTCCGTGTCCTCCTCGACGGCGGCAGTCCGCCGGCGGACACGGTCAACGACCGGGTCCGCACCCGGATCAGGACCCTGGCCGAGATCAACCTGCGGCGCACCGGGAGGAAGATGTCGGAACTCGTCGCGGAGATCTCCAGGCGCCTCGGCGTCTCCGAGTACTGGGCACGCCAGGTGTGCGACGGCAGGAAGGTGCCCAGCGTCGAATTCCTGCACGGCCTGGTGGAGTTCTTCGGGGTCGACGGGGGAGAGGCGTTCTTCACCGCTCAGGCCGACGAGGCGCTGAACCGGGTCCTGCAACCCCTCCTGCGCACCCTGGAGGATCCCGCGGCGGACCCCGTGCAGGCACTGATGGACCGGTACGGAGTGAAGTCCACGGACCTGCGGACGTACGGGTTCATGACCCGCGAGCAGCTGGAACGGCTCTTGGAAGGGGTCCTGAGGTCGGTGCTGCCCGAAGAACCGGAAGGAATCGACCGAGGCGGCACGGTCCGATGAGCACCAGGGCGATGAAGGCCCTCCTCGTCGCGTTGGGCAAGGAAGCGGCGAAGACGGTACGGCGACCGGCCGACCCGGAAACGGTGATGCACGAGTTCTGCCGCGCCATGAGCGTCCGCCGGGGCAAGCCGGTGCAACTCGTCTTCCGCGCCTTCCCCTCCGACATCCCGGTGTCCGGCATGCGCCTGGACTGCGGTGAACGCTCCCTCGTCGTCGTCGACGAGGGCACCGTGCCCGAGGCGCAACTCGTCATCCTCGGGCACGAACTGTGGCACGAGGAACAGGGCGACCACGGCCACGGTCACGGCCTGCCCGCCGCGGGCCGTACGCTCGGCACCGGACACGACCTGTCACGAGCCGTCCAGCGGGCCGCCGAAGAGGTGCTCGCCGCCGAGGAAGTCCCCCGCGAGGCGCTGCACGTGGTGGCGGCCCGCTCCGACTCGACCGATGAACACGAGGTCGACGCGGAGACGTTCGGCCTGCTCTTCGGCCGTGAGGTCCGCACCTGGATGACGGGCCGCCACGCGGAGGGTCCCGTCACCATGACGACGGTCGAAGGCCGGATCAACCGCTCGCTCATCAACCGCCGGGGACGCATTCTGTGACGGTCCCCGCCTTCCACATCCCCTACCTCCTGCCCACCGCCCTGCTGCTCATCGCGGTGGCCCTGAAGTTCCCCACCTTCGTGCGCGCCTGGCGGGACCCCGACATCCGGGCCACCACCCTGCTCCTCGCCCTGGCCTCCGTGGTCTACGTCATCATCACCCCGGTCAACATCCACCGGCTCAACGAGTTCACCGGCATCCCGAACATCGCCTCGCCCAGCGCCTATTCGTTCCTGACGGCGTCCTGCGCCACCAGCCTCACCATGATCACGCGATGGCGGGAGGAAGCGAGCGAGAGCCGGCAACGCAGAATGCGCCGCATCCATCTCATCTACGCCGGAATCACGGTCGCCCTCTGGGTGACCTTCCTCCTCGCCCACGCCCCCGCGGAACGCATCTACGACCTGGACACCTACTACGCCAGCACCCCGTGGATGCGCGAACACATCCTCCTCTACCTCGCCGCCCACACGGCGTCCTGCTTCGTCGCCTCCTCCATGCTGTGGAAGTGGTCGCCCGCAGTCACCAACCGCTGGCTGAAATCGGGCGTCGTCCTCCTCCAACTCGGCTTCGCCTCCGGCCTGGTGTACGACGTGATCAAGCTCTGTGCCATCGTCGCGCGCTGGTGCGGCACGGACTGGGACCATCTGAGCACCCGGGTCGCGCCGCCCTTCGCACTGCTCCAGGGAGTCCTGACGGCCATCGGATTCATCGTCCCCCAGATCGGACCCTTCCTGCTCCGGCGGGCCCGCGACCGGCGCGACCACCGGGGCCTGCTCCCCCTGTGGCGGGCGCTGCGGACCGCCACTCCCTCCGCGGCGACCGCCCGCCTCGGCCGCTGGGCACCCCTGGACCTCCGGCTGCTCCAGCGGGAGCAGCAGATCCACGACGCACTGCGGCTGCTCGCCCCCCACATCGACCGCGAACTCCACCGCCTCGCCCATCAACTGGCCCGCTCCGACCACGACGAGGACCGGGCGATCGGCCTCGCCGGCGCGGTGGCCGTCACCGTCGCCATCGAACGGCACCGTGCGGGCCACCGCTGCCCCACGGACCCCGTGCAGGTCAACGCGGACGTCAGCAACCACATCCACGACATCTCCCGAGCCATGCACCACCCCCGAGCCATCGACACCCTCCGCCGACGGGTGTCCCGCAGAGAAGGCGTGAACACCCATGCGTGACAGAGCAACGGCCCGCCGCCCCACGGCCCTCGTGATCGGGGCCAGCGCGACGGGCCTGTTCGCGGCCACCGCACTGGCCGAGTTCGCCGACGTGACGGTCGTGGAACGCGATGTGCTCCCGGACGGCCCCGAGCCCCGCCGCGGAGTCCCCCAGGCGCGCCACGCGCACGTGGTGTGGAGCGGCGGCGTCAAGGCGTTCAACCGCCTGCTGCCCGGCCTCGTCGACGACATCGTCGCCCACGGCGGCCGACTCCCGCGCATCATGGGCGACATGGTCTCCCGCGCCCCGAACGAGATATGGTTCCGGCGCTTCACGGCCACCCCCCACCGCAATCTGGTGTGCTCCCGGGACCTCCTCGACTGGGCCCTGCGGACACGGGTCCTCGCCGACCCCAGGGTGACGCTCCACCAGCACACCACCGTCCTCGGCCTGACCGGTGACCGCACCCGTGTCACGGGCCTGCGCGTGCGCAGCGCGGACCAGGAACAGGTGCTGACCGCCGACCTCGTCGTCGACGGCTCCGGCCGTGGCTCCCACGCCCCCGCATGGCTGGAGGCCCTGGGGCTGCCCACGGTCACCGAGCGCCGGGTCAACGCCGGAGTCACCTACGCCACCCGGCTCTACCGAGCCCCCGGCACCACCGCGGGCATCGCCTTCCCCCTCGTCAACGTGCAGGCCAATCCCGCCAAGGCACCCGGCCGGGGCGGCATCATCCTGCCCATCGAGGGCGGTCGCTGGATCGTCACCCTCGCCGGCACCCGGGGCGGTGAACCCACCGGCGACCCCGCCGGCTTCGTGGACTTCGCGCTCGGCCTCGACGACCCGGTCATCGGCGAACTGCTCAGGGAAGCGACCCCGCTGGGCGACGTGGACACCACCAGGGCCACCGCCAACCGCCGCCGCTACTTCGAGAAGATGAACCCCTGGCCCGACGGCTTCACCGTGCTGGGCGACGCCATCGCCGGATTCAACCCCGTCTACGGCCACGGCCTCACCGTCGCCGCGCAGAGCGCCCTCGCCGTGCGCGACACGCTCGCCAGCACGCCGCTCACCGCCCCCGGCACCGCCCGCCGACTCCAGCGCGCCGTGGTCCGCCCCGTCTCCGCCGCCTGGGACCTCGCCGTCGGGCAGGACGCCTTCTACCCGGGTGCCGCCGAAACGCCCCCCACCCCCCTCGAACGGTGCCTCGCCCGCTTCGTGGACCGGGCCGTCGCCACCGGGGCCCGCAGCCCGCGCGCCCTCGGCGCCCTGCTCGACGTGATGAGCCTGGAGCGACCGGCGACCCGCCTCCTCTCGCCCGACATGCTCATCCCCATGCTGCTCGGCCCCAAGACCCCGCACTTGCCCGGCCCCCCACTGGCGGACGCCGAACGCGACGCCGCCCTCCCCTAACACCGGACCCGCAGCGGATGTCGGCTGGCGGGCGGGGACCGGTCCACGGTAGGAAGGCGCATGCTGAGAATCGGATCCACGGTGTTGGGCGTCTCGAACGTGCCGCGTGCCGCAGCCTTCTGGACGCAAGCCCTCGGGTACGTCCCCCGGGAGGAGATGACGGACGACTGGGTGGTGCTGGTCCCCACGGACGGGAACGGTCCCCAGCTGTCCCTGGGCCGCAGCCGCACCCCGGTGCAGAGCCACCCCCGGGTGCACCTGGACCTGTACGCGCAGGACGCGGCCGACCAGGCGGCGGAGGTCGACCGGCTGCTGTCCCTCGGCGCCCACCGGGTGGACTGGGACGCGTACCCGCCCGACCCCGACTTCGTGGTGCTCGCGGACCCGGACGGCAACCGCTTCTGCGTCATCGACACCAGCCGCGACTGACCGGTGCCGGACACCTCCGCACCCCGGCTGATCGTGCTCCGCGGCAACAGCGCCTCCGGCAAGTCGTCCGTCGCCGAGGGCCTGCGCGCCCGGTTCGGCCGCGGCCTGGCCCTGGTCGGTCAGGACAACCTCCGCCGCACCGTCCTGCGGGAACCCGACCGGCCCCACGCCCCCAACATCGGCCTGATCGACCTGACCGTGCGCTACGCCCTGGACGCCGGCTACCACGTCGTCCTCGAAGGCATCCTGTACGCCGACCACTACGGCGACATGATCGCCGCACTGCACGCCGACCACCGCGGCCGGACCCACGCCTACTACCTGGACGTCCCGTTCGGGGAGACCCTCACCCGACACGCGACGAAACCGGAGGCGCTCGCCTACGGGGAGGCCGAGATGCGCGACTGGTACCGACCGCTCGACCTGCTGCCCGGTGGCATCGAGGCCCTCGTCGACGCCGACAGTTCCCTCGACCAGACGGTCGACCGCGTCCTACGGGACAGCGGCCTGGCCCGACGCCACGCCCCGGAAAGCTGACCCGAGCAGCCGTCCGGCGTCACAACGGCCCCGACGCCGCGGCCACTTCACCCGATCGGCCGCGGAGGAGGAACACGTAGAGTGTGCTGCACACCTGCCGTCCCCGCCCGGGGACGAGCGACGGGGCGGCGCGCCTGGACACCAGGACGCAGAGCGGGAACGGGGGAACGGTGTACGAGGATGCCCAACACGGTTCGATGGAGCCGCTGACATGAGCCTGCTAGCCATCAGCGACCTCCACGTGCGCTACACCGAGAACCGGGACATCGTCGAGGGACTACGGCCGGAGTCGGACGACGACTGGCTCGTGGTCGCCGGAGACGTCGCGGAGACCTTCGAGGACGTCGTCTGGGCGCTGCGCATCCTGAGCGAGCGTTTCGCGAAGGTCATCTGGACCCCCGGCAACCACGAGCTCTGGACCCCGCCCAACGATCCCGTCCAGCTCCGGGGCGAGGAACGCTACCGCCACCTCGTCGACACCCTGCGCGGACTCGGCGTGGTCACACCGGAGGACCCGTACGAGGTCTGGCAGGGCGCCACCGGCCCGGTCGCGATCGCCCCGCTGTTCGTGCTCTACGACTACACCTTCCGGCCCCCCGGCACCTTCACCAAGGCCGGAGCGCTCGAAGTGGCGCACGAGGCCGGTGTGGTCGCCACCGACGAGTACCTGCTGCACTCCGACCCCTACCCCAGCCGTGAGGCGTGGTGCCGCGCCCGACTGGACTACACCCGCGACCGGCTGGACCGGATCGACCCCGAACTGCCCACCGTGCTCGTCAACCACTTCCCCCTGGTGCGCGAGCCCACCCGCGTGCTGCGCTACCCCGAGTTCGCGCTGTGGTGCGGCACCGAGGCCACGGCCGACTGGCACACCAAGTACCGCGCGGCGGCCGTGGTCTACGGACACCTGCACATCCCGCGCACCATCCACTGCGACGGAGTGCCGCACCGCGAGGTGTCGCTCGGCTATCCCCGCGAGTGGCGCAGTCGGCCGACCGCGCCCGCCGGACTGTGCCGCATCCTCGCCGGGCCCGCACCGCGGACCGACCGCGTCGCACCCGCCTGATCCGAGCCGGCAGCCGACGCGGGACCGTGCCCCGCGGACTACCGTGAGTGCATGGAATCCGAGGTCAGAACGTTCCCTCCGCACCCCGTCCGGGGTGTCCGGGCCGTCTACGCGCGCCAGAGCAGTTGCCCCTCCGATTTCGCCGAGGTCACCGTGGACTTCGAGCCCTGGGAAGACGGCATCGTGTGCGAGGTGGCCGCCGACCTCACCACCCACGGGGACCTCGGCCCGGACGAGCTGACCGCCTACCGGACCGCGCTCGCCGCGGGCGTCCGCGAGGAACTGGCGGAGCTGGGCAGCACCACCCCGGCATTGGCGGTGGTGCTGCGCGGCATCCGGATCCACGAGGTGGATTCCCGTCCGGGGTCCTTCCGGGCGGCCGGCCGCATCGCCGTCCGCACCGCCCTCGCCCGGGCCTACGGGCCGCCCCCGCGGCCGAAGCGCCGCCGGACCTGACCCGCCGGACGCCGGCGCCCCCGATCGGTCGCGGACCCGGCGATGAGTTTTCCCGGCCCGGACGGTCTCACCCTCGTCAACACCCGCACCAGAGGAAGGCGAGCAAGAACGTGCCCCAGCTACTCAGAGTGCAGAACTTCAACGTGTCGAGCGACGGGATCGGCGCCGGTGAGGACCAGAGCCTCGAACGCCCCTTCGGCCATGTCGATCCCGGGCGGCTGTTCGCCTGGGCCGGTGCCACGGCGAGCTGGCCCATGCGCACCGACCCCGGGGGCAGCCGGGGCCTCGACGACTACTTCACCCGTGACTTCGCCCGCAACATCGGCGCCGAGATCATGGGCCGCAACAAGTTCGGTCCCCAGCGCGGCCCCTGGCAGGACCACGCGTGGCAGGGCTGGTGGGGTGACGAGCCCCCGTTCCACACTCCGGTGTACGTCATGACCCACCACGAGCGCCCTTCGTTCACGCTCTCCGACACCACGTTCCACTTCGTCGGCGGCGACCCCGCCACGGTCCTCGACCAGGCCCGGGAAGCGGCGCAGGGCAAGGACGTCCGACTCGGCGGCGGGGCGACCATCATCCGGCAGTTCCTCGACGCCGACCTCGTGGACACCCTGCACGTGGTCGTCTCACCGGTGGAGCTCGGGTCGGGAGTACGCCTGTGGGAGTCCCCCGACGAACTGCTCGACCGGTTCCACCTGGAGGTCGTGCCCAGCCCGAGCGGGGTGACGCACCACCTGTTCTGGCGCAGATGACCACCACTCGGGGTGGCCCCTGCGTCACCGCAGGTGGAAGCGGTCCGCCCAGGACATGACGTCCGTGGTGGTCGCGTTGCCGCCGCAGAGCACCAGCCCCAGCTTCGCCCCGTCGCCGACGCGGTCCAGCACCTGCCGGGCCGCCGGAAGGAGGCAGCCCGCGGCCGGCTCCGTCCAGACCTTCGCATGGTTCGCGAGATCGAGGGTGCCCTGCACCGCCTCGGCGTCCGACACCACGACTACGTCGGTGACCAGGGCGGACACATGGTCGTAGGTGAGCTGCGAAACGGCGGGCGCGCTCAGCGTGGAGACGATCGAGGACAACGCGACGGGCACGGGGCCGCCCGCGGCCAGCGCCGCGGACATGGACCGGGCGCCGTCCGTCTCCACGCCCCAGATCCGCACCTGGGGCCGCCGGGCGCGCAACGCCACCGCGACACCGGAGACCAGAGCGCCACCCCCGACGCTGACGAGGACGTCGGTCAGCTCACCGGCGTCCTCCGCGAACTCCAGACCGACCGTGCCCTGGCCCGCCACCACCACCGGATCGTCGAACGGATGGACCAGGGTGAGCCCCTCGCCCTGCAAGCGGGTCATGAGCGCGAACGCGGCGTCCATGGTGTCGGCCAGCCGCACCGTGGCCCCCGCGGCTTCG
Source organism: Streptomyces sp. NPDC127068 (assembly GCF_042724695.1). Classification (NCBI taxonomy): domain Bacteria; kingdom Bacillati; phylum Actinomycetota; class Actinomycetes; order Kitasatosporales; family Streptomycetaceae; genus Streptomyces; species Streptomyces sp. NPDC127068. Next base: position 93,137 of record NZ_JBHXEN010000020.1, read on the forward strand.
GCGATCTCCACGGCGCGTGCGGGTGCCGACCGCGGCATGACCACGGTCGCCTTCACGTCCAGCACCTCGGCCATGACCGCGACGGCGATCCCGTGGTTGCCGCCGCTCACCGCGACCACCCCGGCGGCGCGGTCCGCCTCGTCCAACGCCAGCAGCTTCGCCGCCGCTCCCCGCGCCTTGAAGGAGCCGGTGCGCTGCAACAGCTCCAGCTTGGCGGTGACCGGAACGCCGAGCAGCGCGGACAGGCCCGGGGCGGCCACGGTCGGGGTGCGCAGGACCTGCCCTGCGATGCGGCGGGACGCCTCTTCGATGTCCGAGATGTCGATCACGGCTGTGCCCTTCTGTGCGGGTCCCCGGCGGGCGACGGAAGGGGGCGACCCGGCCGGCGGGCTCGCGCGAGTCTCCCGCAGAGACCTACGGACCGTAGCACCGCCCAGCGGCGATCGAGGGCGCCCCCGACGCGCTGAGCAGCGCAGACGCTCCCTTCAGGGTCGGGACCACGCGGTGCAGCCGGTGTCCGCTCCGGCCGCGCCCGCACAGACCCGATAGGTGAGCACCGGTGCGCTGGCGCTGGTGCTCTGCTCCCCGCACCCGGTGGTGACCCCGTTGGCGTCGGCGATCGTCGCCGTCACCAGGTTCCCGGAGCTGCTCTTGAACGTGTAGTGGGTCCGTACGCCCCAGTTGTCGCTGAAGGTGTCACAGGCGTACACCCGTAGACCGTCGCTGCCCGCGCCTCCGTACCCGCGGGTCTGACCGTTGACCTGCACGGTCTGCTCGCCGGCCGAGGCCGGTGCCGCCGTGAGCAGCACGGTGCTCGTCGCGGTGACGGCCGTCAGTAGCGCTCGGGTCGTTCGTCCCATGGCTCCATCCCCCTGATCGTGCGATGCGTCACCGAGAGCTTGGCACCGGGCGCCCCCGCCGAACCCCCGGTGCCGGGCAGGTCACCCGGATCCCTGATCCGCGGGACGGTTGTTCACCTCCCCGCCGGGGTGGACATCCCGCAGTGCCCCTGGACCGTCATCACCGGCCGGCGAGCAGCGACCGGCCCGGGCGGCTCAGGTGCGGCTGCGGGGGACCACCGCATCCGGGTGGGCCCGGTGCCCGGGCGCCGGCTTCGGCGCATCGGACTCGCGCAGACCGATCCGCCCGTGCAACCGCCGCAGCGGCCCCGGCGCCCACCAGTTGGCGCCGCCCGCCGGCCGCATGAACGCGGGTACCAACAACCCCCGCACTACCGTGGCGTCCATGAGCACGGCGAGCGCCAGCCCCAGGCCGATGGCCTTGAGATAGGTGATGCCCGAGGTCATGAAGCCGGCGAAGACGATGGCGACGAGCAGCGCCGCGGCCGACACCAGACTGCCGGTGCGGCCCAACCCCCGGGCCACTGACCCGACGGGGTCACCCGTTCGCTCGTACTCCTCCTTGATGCGGGAGAGCAGGAACACCTCGTAGTCCATCGAGAGCCCGAAGGCGACGCAGAACAGCAGCATCGGGACGCTCCACGTGATCGTGCCGGTCACCGTGAAGCTGCCGATGAAGCCGTCCAGACGACCGTCCTGGAAGCCCCACACCAGAACGCCGAAGGTGGCACTCAGACTGAGCAGGTTCAGCACCAGCGCCTTGATCGGCAGCAGCACGCTCCCCGTCAGCAGGAACAGCAGGACCAGTGTGCTGCCGCCGATGACGGCCAGGGCCCAGGGCATCTTCGACGTCAAGGAGTGCAACGAGTCCTCCAGGACCGCGCCGGGACCGGTGACCTGGACGGGGAACGGCGCCTGCGCGGTGCGGATCTCGTGCACCAGCGCCCGCCCCGCGTCGTCCGTCTCGGGCTCCTTCGGGACCACCTTCAGATAGGCGGACCGCTCCGCGACGAAAGCGGCCGAGGCGGCACCCGGGGGAGTGCGGCGTTCGCCGTGCGCATAGCCGCCCGCATAGGTGTCGACCCGTGCCACGCCGTCCAGCCGGGACAGCCGCTGCGCGTAGGCGCCGACCTCGCCCACGGCCCCCGCGGGGTCGCCCACCTCGCGCAGCACCACCAGCGCGGCGTGGTTCTCCTGGGAGGCGTACCCGTTGCGCATGACCTCACCGACCTGGAAGGAACTGGCGGTCGACGGCAGCACGCGTTCGTCGGCCAGGCTCAGCTTGAGGTGCAGGAACGGCGCCCCGAGCAGCAGGAGCAGGGCGACGGCGGCTAGACCGACGGGCAACGGGAAGCGCATCACCGCCGTGGCCGTACGGTGCCAGAAGTTCTCCTCCTTCCGGGGCCCGGACCGTCCGGGCACCCGGAGGCTGTCGATGCGCGGACCGAGGACCCTCAACAGCGCCGGCAGCACGGTCACCGAGGCCAGTGCGGCGATCAGCGCCACGGGAATGCCGGCATAGGCGAAGGAGCGCAGGAAGGAGAACGGGAAGACCAGCAGGCCGCCGAGCGCCAACGCGACCGTCACCGCGGAGAACGCCACGGTGCGGCCCGCCGTGCGCACACTGGTGAGCAGGGCCGTGTCGGTATCGGCGCCGCGCGCCCGTTCCTCGCGGTACCGGCTGATGACGAACAGGCTGTAGTCGACGGCGAGTCCCAGCCCCAGCCCGGTGGTGATGTTCATCGCGAAGACCGACACTTCGGTGAACAGGGTGAGTACGCGCAGCACGAAGAAGGCGCACGCCATCGTCAGGGCGCCGATCACCAGCGGCATCGCGGCGGCGACCACGCCACGGAAGACGAAGACCAGGACCACCAGGAGCACCGGCATCGCGAGTGCCTCGGCCTTGAGCAGGTCCGCCATCGTCCGGTCGGTCATCTCGACGCCCGCCTTCGCGGTGCCGCCCTGCCGGATCTCCACCCCTTCCACGGTGCCCTGGTACGCCCCGCCGCGATCGGACATCCACCTCTGGACGTGGTCCTCGGTCCCCTTGACCCAGGCCAGGACCAGGGCACTTCGGGAGTCCGCGGCCCGCAGCGCCGCCGGCCGGCCCGCCGACCAGTACGAGTACGCCTGGTGGACGTCGGGTTCCGCGGCCAGACGTTCCGTCACCCGTGCGGCGGCGGTGGCGACCGCCGGGTCGTCCACCCCCCGTTCGTCCTCGACGAGCAGCACCAGATTGGGTTGACCCACGTCGAACCGGTCGGCCAGGAACGCCGCCGCCCGGGACGACTCGGTCCCCGGGTCCGCGTAGCCGCCGGCCGAAAGTCTCGGGAACGCGGTGGCGCCCACGGCGGCGGCGACCACGAACAGCAACAGGGCGACGCGCAGGAAGCGCCTGCGCTGCCGTAGTACGGCCCGGGCCAGTGACTGGAGCATGTCTGTCTCTCCTCGGAGTGTTCCGCCCCCGCCCACCGGATGACCGGTGCCCAGGGGCCCGTCGAGCGGGGCGCCTGTTCAGGGGGCACGGTCGTGCTCCCCTCGGGGCGCTTCCAGGAGGTCGACGGAACGAGGTCCCCCGTTCGTGACATCGAGAGCACGGGCCGCGGCTCCAGCGGCCGTTCGGGGACGTCGGCCCGCCGGACGGAACCTAGAATCGGACGGGATCACGCACGCACGGGGCAGGGGGGCAAGAGTGGAGCCGACCAGTGCGCTGGCGGACGCCGACTGGGCATCGCACCGCCCCGCGGTCTTCGGGGCGGCCTACCGGATCCTGGGCACCGTGGCCGAGGCCGAGGACGTCACCCAGGAGGTCTGGTTGCGTGCCGCCGCGGCCGACCTGTCCGAAGTGCGCGACCTACGGGCCTGGTTGGTGACCGTGGCCGCCCGGACCTCGTACAACGTGCTGAAGTCGGCCCGGGTCCGACGCGAGTCCTATGTCGGGCCCTGGCTCCCCGAGCCGCTGCTGACCGGACCCGACGTCGCCACCCAGGTGCTCGTGGACGAGTCGGTGGGCACCGCGATGCTGGTCGTGATGGAGCGGCTCACCCCCGCCGAGCGGGTGGCGCTGGTGCTGCACGACGTCTTCGACTTCCCGTTCGCCCGGATCGCCGAGGTGCTGGGCGGCACGCCCGCCGCCAGCCGGAAGCTCGCCTCCCGTGCCCGGGCACGGATCGCCCAGGTCAAGGAACGCCCCCGGGCGTCCAGAGCCGAAATGGAACGCGTCCTCGGGGCGTTCAAAGCGGCTGCCGAAGCGGGGGACATGGCCGGGCTCGTCGCACTGCTGGACCCCGGGGCGGTCTACGTCGGTGACGGCGGCGGTCGGGTCGCCGCCGCCCGCAGGCCGGTCCTGGGCGCCGGGCCGATCGCCCTGCTGGCGGTCAGACTGGTCAAGATCCGTCGCCCCGACGCGATCCGGATCGTCGAAGTGAACGGATACCCGGCCCTGGCGACCTACCGTGCAGGCCACCTGCTCTGGCTGGACACCGCGGAGATCACCGACGGGCGGATCACGGAGCTCCGGAGACTGGCCAACCCCGAGAAGCTGGCCCGCATCGGTCACATCTGAATCCGCTGTCTTGTCTCCCTGTCGAACCCTCCGAATCCTCGGAGGGGCCGGAGCGGAGAGGGACGACACGATGGCCCACGTAGTGATCATCGGAGGCGGTTTCGCGGGCGTGTGGAGCGCGGCGGGGGCGGCGCTGGTCCGCGGTGACGCGGACCTGCGCATCACGCTCATCGCGCCGAACGCACACCTGGTGTTGAGGCCGCGGCTCTACGAACCGGCGCCGGACCTGGCCAAGGTCGAGCTGAGCCGGATCCTCGAACCGATCGGCGTCGAGCACCTGCGGGCCTCGGTGAGCACGATCGACACCGGCCGTCGCGTCGTGGTGGCTGCCGGCCGGGAGATCTCCTACGACCGCTTGGTGCTCGCGGCGGGCAGCAAGCTCATCCCGCCCCAGGGCCTGCCCGGCGCCGAACGACTCTTCGACATCGACACCCTGGACGGGGCCCGCCGGCTCACCGACCATCTGCGTGACCGGGCGGACCACTCCGTCGTGGTCGTCGGCGCCGGATTCGTCGGACTGGAGGCCGCCACCGAACTGGCCGCCCGCGGACGGGTGTTGCTGGTGGATCGGTCGGAGGCGGTCGCCGAGCGACTCGGCCCGGGCCCGCGGCCGACGATCGAGTCGGCCTTGGACGAGTTGGGCGTCGAACGCCGCCTCGGAACGACGGTGACGCAGGTCGGCGACGGCTACGCCGTGCTCTCCGACGGCACCAGGGTCCCGGCGGACGCCGTGGTCTGGTCCGTGGGGATCAGGGCCAGTGAGCTCACCCGGCAGATCTCCGAGGAGTTGGACCACCTCGGCAGGGTGCCGGTGGACCGACACCTGCGGGCGCTTCCCGAGGTGTTCGTCGCCGGAGACACGGCCGCCGCGGCCTTCGACTCCGAGCACACCGTGATGCAGGCGTGCCAGCACGCCACCCCGCTGGGCAGGGTGGCCGGCTACAACGCGGCGGCCGATCTGCTCGACGTGCCGCTGCGCGACTTCACCCCGGGCCCGTACGTCACCTGCCTGAACCTGGGGAGCGCCGGTGCGGTCTTCACCCGGGGCTGGGACCGCAGGGTGATGGCCTCCGGCGCCGAGGGCGCGACCGTCAAGAAGTGGATCAACGAGCAGATCCACCCCCCGGTCGACGACGCCGCGGAGATCCTTGCCGCCGCCGACCACGTCCACCTCGACATCCCCTTCTTCCCCCTCCCCGACGAGGAGACCGCTTCCGCCGTCTGAACCCCGCACAAGGGCCGCCCGGCCCCCTCACGGCCTGCTGAGTCGTGAGGGCCGGGCTGCTAACATCGCTGTCATGGCACGAGGTATCTGGTCGCAGAAGGTTCGATCCGCCCGCTGACGGCGGCGCCTTCTCCCTGCTGAATCTGCGCTCGCCGTTCCGGTTCCCGCCGGGCGGCCCTTCCGCTTGCCCGGCTCCACTGCGAGCTGCGGAGCACCGTTGAACCTCCCTCCGACCACGTCGACCCCTCCGACCCACGAAGCCGTGTCCCTGCCCGTCGAGGCGGGCGCCGGCGCGCACATCCGCATCGAGGGCGTCACCGTCACCCGCGGCGCCCGACGCGTCCTGAACGACGTCTCGCTCACCGTGTCCGCCCGGTCGCGGACCGCCGTCGTCGGCGAGAACGGCCGCGGCAAGACGACCCTCCTCCACGTACTCGCCGGGCTGATCACACCCGACGGGGGCACCGTCCACCGGGCCGGCACGATCGGCCTGGCGCGACAGGAACTGTCCGCGCACGGCGGCGAGACCGTCGGCACCCTGACCGCCCGGGCGTTGACCGCGTCGCTGGCCGCCCTCGACGCGCTGGACCGGGCGGCACGCGCCCTGACCGCCGGTGACCCCGCCGCCGACGACCGGTACGCCGCCGCGCTCGAATCCGCCACCCGGCTCGACGCCTGGGACGCCGAACGCCGCGTCGACGTCGCACTCGAAGCCCTGGGCGCCCCCACCGACCGCGACCGTCCCCTGACGACGATGTCGGTCGGACAGCGCTACCGGGTCAGGCTGGCGTGCCTGCTCGGTGCCCGACACGACGTGCTGCTGCTCGACGAACCGACCAACCACCTCGATGCCGCCGGGCTGGACTTCCTGACCCGCAGCCTGCGCGAGCACCACGGCGGGCTCGCCGTCGTCAGCCACGACCGGGCGCTGCTGCGCGACGTCGCGAACCGGTTCCTCGACCTCGATCCGACCCGCGACGGGAAGCCCCGCCGGTACACCGGGAGTTACGACTCCTGGCAGGACGGCAGGCGCCGCGAGCGGGAACGCTGGGAACAGGACCACGCGGAGCAGCAGACCGAGCACCGTCGACTCCAGGGCGCGGTCTCGCAGGCCCGGGACCGGCTCTCCACCGGCTGGCGACCGGACAAGGGAACGGGGAAGCACCAGCGGCAGTCCCGTGCACCGGGCGTCGTCCAGGCCCTGAACCGGCAGCAGGAAGCCCTGGAGGCGCACCGGATCGACGTGCCGGAGCCGCCACCGACCCTGCGGTGGCCCGACTTCGGCATCCGTCCGGGTGCGCCACAGGTGCGGGCCCACGGTGTCACCGTCGCCGGGCGGCTGGCCGGTCCGGTCGACCTCACCCTCGACGGCGGTGACCGGCTGCTCGTCACCGGACCGAACGGTGCCGGGAAGTCCACGCTGCTCGCGGTGCTGGCCGGTTCGCTCGAACCCACGGCCGGGCACGTCGTGGTGGCGCAGGGGGCGCGGATCGTCCGGGTCACCCAGGAGACCGCCGCGCAGGACCCCCGACTCACGGCCCGTGAGGTGTACGCCGACCAGGTGGGACGGTGGGTGGCCCGCGGTGTGCTGCGGGACGCCGACGCCCTGCCGCTCGGCGGGCTCGGGCTGCTGGACGCCGAGGCCGCTCGCACTCCGGTCGGGCGGATGTCGCAGGGGCAGCAGCGGCGCCTCGATCTGGCGCTGGCGCTGGCCGGGCGGCCCGGACTGGTGCTGCTCGACGAGCCGACCAACCATCTGTCGTCGGCGCTGGTCGACGAACTGACCGACGCGATCCGCGCAACGAGCGCCGCCGTCGTCGTCGCCACGCACGACCGCCAACTACTGCGGGACCTCGCCGACTGGCCGCGTCTGGAGGTGGGCTGACCGCCCTACGCGCGGGCGTCCTCGTCCGGGTGCAGGGCGTCGAGGATCAGGGCGAGGCCGAAGGCGAACTCGTCGGCGTAGTCGTAGCCGGGCTTGAGGGCGTGTTCGATGGCGAGTTCGGTGAGGTGGGGGTAGGCGTCGGCGGGCATGTCGCGGAGGATGGCGCCCGCGACGTCCTCCAGCTCCGCCGCCCCGTTGAACGGCAGGCTCAGCTCCTGCATCACGAAGCCGTACAGGTAGCTGTCGATCAGCGAGAAGGCGTGCGCGGCCATCGCGACGGAGAAGCCCCCCGCGCGCAGCGTCCCGATGACGGCGTCGTGGTGGCGCAGGGTCGCCGGGCCGGGCCGGGCGCGGGAGTCCAGCAGGCCGACGGCCCACGGATGGCTCCGGAGCACGGTGCGTACGGAGTGCGCGCGCAGCCGCATGGCGCTCTTCCAGTCCACGTCGTGCGGCGGTAGGGCGATCTCGCTGAACACGGCGTCCACCATGCCGTCGAGGATGTCGTCCCGGCTCGCGACGTGGTGGTAGAGCGACATGGCTTCGACGCCCAGCGGCTGGGCGATGGCCCGCATGGTGAGCGCGGCCGTGCCCTTCTCGTCCGCCACCGCGACCGCTGTGCGGATCACGCGGTCACGGCTGAGCGGGGTGCGTGCCGCCCCCTTGCGCCGGCCCTGGCCCGCCTCGCGCATCTGCCGTCCCCTTCCCGACTCCTTGACTGCCTTACGGCATAAGGTTACGTTCCCTTACGACGTAAGGTCAACATTGCGGCGAAGGGGATGCGCCATGGGCACGGATCGGGTGAAGAAGGTCTGCATCATCGGGGCGTCGGGGAAGCTCGGCCAGTACCTGGTCCGACACGCGCTGGAGCGCGGCTACGAGGTGGTGGGCGTCTGCCGGGAACGCAGCGTGCCGAAGCTGGCCGGGTTCGCAGGACGGATGACCGTCGTCCCCGGACCCACGAACGACCCGGAAGTGATCCGGCGGGCGGTCGCCGGGTGCGACGGGGTGCTGACGGTCCTGGTGCCCTGGGGCGTGCAGCAGTACGCATCGGGCACGGCGCAGGCGGTGCTCGACCACGCCCGGCCGGACGCCCGTCTGGTCTTCTCCTGCGGCTGGCACATCACCCGCGACGGCAAGGACACGTACTCGCGGACGTTCACGGCAGCCGTCCGGGTCGCCGCCCTCCTGGGCAAGCTGGTCCGCGCCGTCGAGATCGACGACCAAGTGGAGGCGTGTCGCCGGGTGTTCGCCAGTGACACCCGGTGGACCGTGGTGCGCGGCAGCACCTTGGAGGAGGGCGAGAGTCAGGGCCTGCCCGTGTGGAGCCGGCGGGTGGGCGATCCCGTACTGGCGAGCAACCTCACGCGCCGGGTGGACTTCGCGCTGTTCATGGTGGCGGCGCTCACCGACGACGCGCTCGTCCAGGAGGCCCCGGCGATCGTCGGCCGCTGCACCCCGAGCGCCCTCGCCCACGGCCCCGGGGCGGGTGCGCGGGGACGGCTGCCCGGAGACCGCCCCTGACGAACCGTGCGCTGCCGCCCCCCCCGTAGCGGCAGCGCCGGGCCCCGCCCCACCGGGACGTCCACAGACCGGACGGGTCACATGCCGGCCAGTTGGCCGCCGTCCACGAGATGGGTGGAGCCCGTCTGGAAGCCGAAGTCGGCGGAGGCCATGCCGAGGGCCGCGGTGGCGATCTCCTCCGGCAGCGCCATCCGTTTGAACGCGTCCACGCTCCGCGCCGCCTTCTCCGCCTTCAAGCGCGCCCACTCCGCGTCCGAGACGCCCGCGGGCCGCCATCGCGAACTGGCCCGGCACCTGGCCGGCCGGCTCGACGAGGCGGAGGCGCTGGCGAGACTCCGCGACGAGCGGGTACGCCTGTCCGAACGGGCCCGCATCGCCCGGGAGATGCACGACGTCCTGGCCCACCGCCTCAGCCTGCTCGTGCCGCACACCGGGGTGCTCCAGCGGCGCGCGGACGAGGTGCCGGAGCCGGTGCGCGAACGGCTCGCCCTGCTCCGCGACGTCGGTGCCGGCGCGCTGGACGATCCACGCGACCTGCTCGGAGCACTCCGTGATCGCGAGAGCCCGCCGCCGCTGACACCGACCGGGGACGACCTCCCGGGCCTGATCGAGGAGGCGAGGGCGGCCGGCACCCCGGTGCGGTCCCGGGTCGATGCGCTGACCGGGGTGCCGGTGGCGGTACGGCTGGCCGTGCACCGCATCGTCCAGGAGGCCCTGACCAATGCCCGCGAGCACGCCCCCTCGCAACCCGTGGAGCTGACGGCGGACCGGCACCGGACGGTCACGGCGGCTACGGTCTCATCGGCGTCGCCGAACGGGTCACCGCCCTGGACGGTGCGTTGACGGCCGGCCGCACGGATGACGGCCGGTTCCTGCTCCGGGCGCGGCTGCCGCTCGTCGCCCGCCCGGCGGGCGGCACCAGGAAGGGGGCCGCATGGGAGTCGGCCCACTGATCAGGGTCCTCATCGCCGACGACGACCCGTTCGTCCGGGCCGGTCTGAGTGACCTCCTCAGGACCGACGACGGACTCGAACTCGTCGGCGAGGCCCCTGACGGACGCGCGGCGGTGGAACTCGCCCGGCGGACCCGTACGGACGTGGCCCTGGTCGATATCCGCGTGCCGGTGATGGGCGGCATCGCAGCGACCGGCGCCCTGCTTTCGCCGACGGTCACCCGTACCGTCATCAGCCGTTTCCACCGTCCCGACACCGCACGCACCCGGGCCGCCCGCAGGGCCGTCGCCCGCTTGACGGCCCGGGAGCGCCAAGTGCTGGACCTCGTGGCGGAGGGGCTGACCAATGCGGAGATCGCCGGCCTGTTGCAGCTGCGCGAGTCGACGGTGAAGGCCCACGTCAGTCGCATCCTCACGGAACTCGGCGTGACGAACCGGGTCCAGGCCGCCCTCGTCGCCCGCGACGTGCTCTGAACCGGCCGGCTCCCCCCACCCCGGCTGCCCGGCCGACGACAGCGCGCGGCCCGCCGTGCGTCCGCCGCCGGCGAAGTCCACGGCGCTCCGGGGCCGCCGGCTTCCGATTCCGTAGCCAGTGTAAGGAAACCGTAAAATCGGCTGGTAGGGTCATCGATCCGCCTAATCCACCCTGTCCGAAGGACTTCGCATGACCATGCCCGCGCCACCCGGCGACCAGAACCCCAAGGGCCAGGAACCGACTGCCGGGGGTCCGTGGGGCTCCGGACCGTGGGGGCCGTCCGCGCCGCACTGGGCGTACCCGATGGCGCCTCCGCCGCCGCGCAACGCCATGGGCATCGCGGCCCTGGTGCTCGGCGTGGTCGGCGTGCTCCTGGGCCTGGTCGTCATCCTCTTCTGGATGTCCTGGCTGCCCGCCCTGCTGGCCCTCGTGTTCGGCTGCATCGGACTGGGCCGCGCCCGCAAGGGGCTGGCCACCAACCGGGCGATGGCGCTGGCCGGTGTGATCCTGGGCGTGGTCGGTCTGCTGATCTCCGTCGGCGGCGGGGTGCTCACCGTGACGACGCTGAACGAGGTCACCGACGACGCCCGTGAGGAGGCCGTGGCCGCGGAGGCGTCGACGGCCGCGGAGGAAGCGGCCCAGGAACGGGAGCGGCGCAAGGAACGTGAGGAGGAGCGGGCCAGGCGGTTGTCGTTCGGGGAGACCTACACATTCGGGGACGGTCTGAAGGTCACGGTCGCCAAGCCGAAGCCGTTCGTCCCCGATGCCTACGTGGAGGGCCATGCGAAGGGCAACGAGGCGATCGAGGTGACGGTCACCGTCGTCAACACCGGCCCGGAGCGGGTCTCGGTCGAGACGGGGCTGCCCACCGTCATGGACGCCGACGGCGTCTCCGCGGAGCTGGTGATCGACGGAAGCGGACGTCAGAAGATCATCACCGGTCATGTCCTCCCCGGCAAGCAGGCCGTCGGCAAGTACGCCTACTCGCTGCCCCCCGACGCGTCCGACGAGGTCGAGGTCCAGTTCAGCCCCGACCTGGAGCGTTGGGCGGATGCGTACTGGTCCGGCCCCAACTGATCTGCTGGTGCCGCCAGGGGCCGGGCCTCAGGGAGCATGGTCGCGGCCGTCCCGCGGACCGAAGGCCGCGAGGGCGTCCGCATCGGTCGCGCGGGCCCGCAGGAAGTAGTCCGCCCACGCTCCGACCTCGGGATAGGACGAGTCCCGGCAGACCCGGACGACGGCCGCGTCGACGTCGAAGTCGGTGACGCGCAGTTCCACGCCGGGGCCCAGCAGGGCCCAGTGCGCTCCGGCCCGGCCGTAGGGCATGCCGACGCTACCGGGGTTGATCACCAGCCGGCCGTGGGCGAGGCGGACGAACGGCATGTGGGTGTGGCCGCAGACCACGGTGCGGACGTCGCTGTCGAGGCCGTCGAAGACCTCCGCCCAGCGGTCCAGGCGGGAGTCGACCAGGACGACCTCCTCGTCGTCACGGGGAGTCGCATGGCAGAACAGCACCTTCCCCAGACCGCGCACCGACAGCGACACCGATGCCGGCAGCGAGGCGAGGAGGTCGAGGTGGTCCTCCCGGAGCTGCTCGGCCGCCCAGGGGGCGATCGGATCGGGGACGGCGCCGCCTCCTCCCCGCCGACACTCCAGCAGCTCGCGGTCGGCGTTGCCGCTGACCCAGACGACGCGCTCGCCGAGGCCGAGCAACAGGTCCAGGACCCGGGCGGGCTGCGGTCCGGCCGCGACGTCACCGGTGACCACGAGGCGTTCGGCGGAGCTGACGTCGGGTTCGGCCAGGACGGCCTCCAGGGCCGGGAGGACTCCGTGGACGTCGGACAGGACGGCGACTCGGTTCAGCATGGTGGCCACTGTGCGGGGAAGGCCGCCGAGGAGCGAGGGTGTTCGCCGGACGCGTAGTGCAGGTGACGGCCGTTTCCGATGCGTCGACCTGTCTCCACGCAGGGCGAGCGACGCTCAGCGAAGGGCGAACGACGGCCCCTGACGGTGTGCCGAGCCGCACCGGTCGGTGCCTGAGCCAGGGCGGGATACTGCCCCTCGCTCCTCCCTCATCCATGCCAGGATTCGCGGGTGGAGACCATCGACATCCCGCGCGCGATCGCGGCCGCGACTTCGATCGCCGCATCGCTCGACCTGCCGGCCCACGACGCGATCGTCCTCCACCACTCGAACCGGCTGGCGCTGCGGCTGACGCCGTGCGACGTCCTTGCCCGGGTCGCCCCTGTGGAGCACGGGGCAGCACCGTTCGAAGTCGAGCTCGCCCAACGGCTCGCCCGGGTCGGATGCCCGACGGGGCGCTTGGAACCCCGGGTGAACCCGTTGGTGCACACGCGCGACGGCTTCGCCGTGACGCTGTGGACCTACTACGAACCCGTGACGCCTCACACCTCACCGGTCGACTACGCCGAGGCGCTGGAGCAACTGCACGCCCGCATGCGCGAGGCCGACGTGCCGAGCCCACGGTTCACGGATCGCATCACGGAGGCCGAAGAGGTCGTCGCCGACCCGCATCTCTCGCCGGCGCTCGCCGACGCGGACCGCGCGTTCCTCCGCAGCAGACTGGCCAGCCTGCGACGGGCGATCGAGGTCCGCGGCGCCGCCGAGCAGCTGCTCCACGGCGAGCCGCATCCCGGCAATGTGGTCGCCACGAAGAACGGCCCGTTGTTCATCGACCTGGAGACGTGCTGCCGTGGACCCGTCGAGTTCGATCTCGCCCACGTCCCCGAGGCGGTCGGCGCGCACTATCCGCACGTCGACCAAGGGCTGCTGGACGAGTGCCGGCAGCTCGTGCTCGCGATGGTCGCGGCTTGGCGCGGGGAACGTGGCGACCGGCTTCCGAACGGGAGGCGATTCGGAGAGGAGTTGCTGCGCTCGCTGCGCCGAGGTCCTCCTTGGCCGACACTCGACACGGTCGCCGGGAGACTGGACGGTCCGGAGAACTCGCCGAAGGCGACGTGACGGCCTTCCTGCGACCGATCATGTGCAGGGCCCGCCGAACGGAACCCCTCCGCCTCGCGTACGCCGAACGTACGCCATGTGTCCGCTCAAGGGATCTCAAGGGATAGGGTGCCGTCGGGAGGTAGGTAGTCCATGTCTGAATTGTTCGACGCGGTCGACGCACTTCTCGCGTCCCGGGCCGCACTCCCCCCGCCCGAGGAGCGCCGACGACTGCGACGCGCCCACGGGCTGACGGTCGATGAGATCGCGCAGGCCCTGAAGGTGCGCAGGGCCACGGTCAGCGGCTGGGAGTCCGGCAAGACCGAGCCGCGGCCCCCGGAGCGTGACGCCTACGCGCGTCTGCTCGAAGGACTCGCCGGGCTCTATCCCGCACCCCCGTCCGAGACCGCGCCCGTCCCGCCACCGCAGCCACGGTCCCTGCCCGCGGACCCGGTCCCCGAAGCCGCGGTGACGGCCGACCACGGGAGCACCAGGACCCCTCCTCCCGCGCCCCCGACGGCGACCCCACCCCCGTCGCGGCGTCCGCCGACGGAGGAGCCCGCGCCGGCCACACCGCCCGCGCCCGGCACCCCGCAGACGCCCCCGAAGTTCGAGAACGGGCCGCTCGCCGTCGTCGACGTCGACGACGGCCAGGTGCTGGCGTACTGCGTGGGCGGCCTGGTCCTGGACGTACCGGCGAAGTCGGTGGCCGGTCTGGTGGACTGGACGCTTCGCGAGGCGGGGCTCGGCCAACCGAGGCTGTCGGGGCCGGGCAAGGACGCCGACCCGCTGCTCGTGCTCACCACGGCCGCATTGGAGCGCTACGGCCTCCCCACCGCCCTCACCGAGGACGAGCGGCTGACCGGACGCCTCCCGGAGGGGCACAAGGTCCTCAAGCAGCTGGCGCGCGCGGATTGGAAGCTGACGAAGCGCGGGTTCGGGCCGTGGGCGCGGATCTACCGTGCCGCCCAGGGTTCGGAGCGCGCGTGCGTTCAGTTGTGCATCCCCTCGTGGCAGGCGCTCGACCCCCGACACTGGGGGCGGGCCGGTCAGTTGCCGCCGGCGGAACTGGCCCGGCTCCTGGGCGTGTACGCGGCTCGGGTGGTGACTCCACGCGGCTCCACCGCCGTCACGGGCCTGGAGCTGATGACCGCCCTGCACCCGCCGACCCGTGCCTCGGCCCCCGATGAGAACGGCACACGGCACTCCGAGCACAACCCCGGCTCGCTCGGGAGGGAACCGGTCGACCCGGCGCCCTGCGAAGCCCCCGACGGGCACCCGCTGCTGGCGGACCTGCCCCGCTTCCACGTCCGCGGTTCCGGGGAGAAGCTGTTCGAGGAGGCGTACGACTGGGCGCGCCCGCTCACCGACGACGAGTGCCTGCACCGCAACCTCGTCGGCATCGACGTGAACATGGCCTTCGCGGCAGGAGCGAACGGGCTGACCGTCGGCCTCGGCGCGCCCACGCACGTCGAGGAGCCGACCTTCGACCCGAAGCTCCCGGGAAGCTGGCTGGTGGACCTGTCACACGTCGACCTGTCCCGCGTGAAGGTCGGCAAACAGTGGGCGCAACTGGACGGCGCCCTGCTGCCCAGCCCGTTCACGGCGAAGGGCGAACACCCGGAGGGGCCGTCCTGGTACGCGACTCCGACCGTCGCCTACGCGGTGGAACTCGGGTACGAGGTGCGTCCGTCCCAGGCGTGGGTGCGGCACGAGAACGGTCGCTACCTGGACGCCTGGTACAACCGGCTGCGGGACGCCTACCTCGCCACGATGGCGGACCTCGGGGTGCGCGCCGACCTCGCGCCGGAGGAGTTCCTGGCGGCGATGGAGGGCTACCGCGACCGTGACCCGGAGCTGGCGATCGTGGTGTCCGCGGTCAAGGCGACGGTGAAGGGCGGACTGGGGAAGCTCCGCGAGCGGCCCCGGGGCGAGGGTTGGCGACCCGGTCAGCCGTGGCGGGCCCTGTCCCGCCCCACCTGGCGGCCGGACATCCGCGCGGCCGTGATCTCCCGCACCCGGGTCAACCTCCATCGGAAGATCGTCAAGCATGCGGCGTTCACCGGGCAGTACCCGATCGCGGTGCTGTCCGACTGCGTGGTGTACGCGGTCAACGGTGAGGGTCCGCTGGACTTCCTCCCGTACCGGGACGGCAAGCCGCTGCCGGGGGGATTCAAGCTCGGAGTCAATCCCGGCCTGGTCAAACACGAGGGCACGCAGAGCACCTTGTGGGGTGAGGGCGTGCGCGAGCAGTTCGGCGCGCCGGAGCTCAACCTCGCCCGGTACATCAAGGACGGCACCGTCACCGACCAGGACAACGGAGAGTAGGTAGACCGCGATGAGCATGTTCGGGGACGGCCTGGAGCAGGCCGTGCAGAAGGCGTTCACCCGCCCGATCCCGAAGAGCGCGGGCACGCAAGTGCGGTACCTGGTCAAGCAGCTCAAGGGCACCAAGGCCGTCGCCCGGCTGCTGAGCGTGTCCCAGCGCACCGTGGAACGGTACGTGAAGGACCAGATCAAGACCCCCCGCAAGGAACTCGCCGCGCGTCTGGAACGCGAGGTGCGCGCCCGGTGGCAGCCGCAGATCCGCGCGAAGGCGCGCGAGAGGGCGGCCCGCACCAGCGGCATCGTCATCGACACCCGGGCTCGACTCGGCTACACCGCGCCCATCGGCTCGACCGACCAGGACCGGATGCGGCACCTGACCGTCGCCCTGCCTCCGCAGTACGCCGCCCGTCTCTTCGACGCCCAGGCGCACGGCGCCAGCGACCAGGAGTTGCGGGGGATCGCCGCCGAAGCCCTCAGGGACGTGTACTTCCAGGACCACGGCCGCCGTGCCGGAAGCCTGGAGGAGGTCCGCTTCACCGACGTCGAGCACGTGGAGTTCGACCTGTAGGAGCCCGGAAGTCGACGGTCGGGGTGCTGCGACGCACCCGCCGGCCCCTGGACCAGGACGCGTGACCCGGTACGACGACGTGCCGCCGAAGTGGTGGAACACGCCAAGATCGGCTCGTGATCGTTGTCCCCGGCGGGTCCGCGACCCGGGTCCGACCTGTCGCAGACTGGCGGGACGCGGCGGCCCGGCTCGGCCGCCCGTGTCCCTGTCCCCGCCGAACCAAGGGCGACCATCGTGAGCGAGCGTGTCCTCACCCCGCGCAACCGGGGCTTCCTCTTCCTCGACTCCCACCCGGCGGGCTGCGGGCAGTCGGTCGCCGACATGTGGCAGGCGTGTCCCGCCCCCGACCCCGCCGGTGTTCCCGAGGGTGACGAGGGGCCGGTGGCCCTGATCGTCGGCTCCTCGGCCGGATACGGCCTGGCGGCCACCCTCGCCGGGCTCAAGCGTGCCGGCATCCGCGGCGTCCTGGTGTCCTTCGAGAAGGCCCCCACGGCACGGCGCACCGCCACGGCCGGCTGGTACCGCACCGCCGCGACCGCGGGCCTCGCCCGGGGCCTCGGGCGGGACCTGGTCTTCCTCAACGGCGACGCGTTCTCCGACGCGATCAAGGACCAGGTCGCCGACCTCGTCGAGCGGCGGTTCGGCGGCAGGCTGGACCACCTGATCTACTCGGTGGCCGCGCCCCGACGCACCGACCCCGACACCGGCACCACCTACGCGTCCGTCCTCAAGCCGATCGGCCGGGCGAACCGCACCAAGACGCTGCTCTTCGACGACCAGGGCGTACCCGAGGTCCGGGAGGTCGAGACCGGGCCGGCCGAGGGCGATGACGTCGAGCAGACCGTCGCCGTGATGGGCGGCGCGGACTGGGAGCGGTGGATCGACCACCTGGACGGTCGGGGCCTGCTCGGCGACGGCTTCACCACCGCCGCGCTGTCGTACATCGGATCGCCGCTGACGGCGGCGATCTACCGGCAGGGCACCATCGGCGCCGCCAAGGCCCACCTGGAGGCCACCGCCCGCACCCTGAACGAGCGGCTCGCCAAGACCGTGGGCGGGAGGGCCGTGACCTCCGTCAACGGCGCCGCCGTCACCCAGTCCTCCACCGCCATCCCCGGCATCGCACTGTACACCGGCCTGCTGCGCGGCGTCCTGGGAGCGGACACGGTGCCGCCGGTCCACCAACTCGCCGCCCTGTGGGACCAGCTCACCGGTGCCGCTCCGCTCGCTCTGGACGAGGAGGGACGGGTCCGCCTGGACCGCTGGGAACTCGCGGAAGAGGTGCAGACGGCCGTCGCCGAACGCTGGGCGGCCGCGACCACGGACACCATCGCCGACCTGGCCGACCTCGCGTGGTTCCGCGCCGAAGTCCAACGGCTGTACGGATTCTCCGTGCCGGGCGTCGACTACACCGCGCCGGTCGCCACCGACGTCCCCTGGCCCGACGACACGCACTGACCCGGGATCGACCCCGGCACCGGTCACGTCTCCCGGGTGTACGGACTCCGCTCGGTCCGTTGCTGTCGACGTGCCAGGTCGACCTGCGAGCGGATCGAGGCGGCGAACAGCCCCTCGGGGTCGCCGTCGGGCCCCGCGAGGCCGAGGGTCAACGTGGCCACCTGGGAGGCGAGAACGGTGATCACGTCCGCACTCCCTTCGGGGCCGCGCGCCAGGACGAGAGCACGCACCACCTCGTCGAGCCGATCGAGCGTGGTGTCGTCGCCCAGGGCGAGGCCGAGCCGGTCGGCCAGGATGTGGCGGACGACCGCCACGGCATCGCCGAGGGACTCGTCTATCCCGAACTCGTTCCGGGCCGTGCGGCTGGCGTCGAGGACGGCGGGCGCGGGAACGAGCCGGTCTTCCGGGATCAGCCCCTGCTGCGTCCACTCCTCGTACGGCGGCGGCCCGGCCGCGTCCCGTCTGGCGCGGTGGTGTTCGGTGGGATAGCCGGCAGGGGAGCGGCAGGCGCGACCGTCGGCCGAACGGCAGACGGGGCACTCCACGCGCCGGTACCAGGCACGCACCCTGCGGATCGTCTCTCCCGAGCGGCACTGGCGCCGCCACTGCCCCCACTGTTCCTGCTGGCTCATCTTCCCTTCCCCCTCCGAAAGACGGTCCTCTGAAAGATCGTCATTCCCTCATCTTCGCCCGCCGCCCGGTCACGTCGCAGCCGAAGCGCGGTTCCGGCCGTGGAGGCGGCGGCCCGCGCGACCGGTCAGGTGCGCGATCGGCCGCCGCCCTGACCTCCGCCGTGCGGACACCGGTGTGCGGGCGCCAGTTCTTGAACTCTCACGCCTTTTCCTCTTTTTTCGCTTTTCCCTACAACCCTCATGTCTCGTCGGGGGTCCTCTTGACGCCGTACGGCCAGGACGCCCGGGAAGGCGTCCCCCACTGCAGGAGACCTCCGTATGCACCAGCGCACCAGACTCGCCCTCGCGACGGCCGTCACGGCCGCGCTGACGGGCGGGTTGCTCACCTTCACGGCCGGTCCGGCCGCCGCCGCACCCCTCGCCGCCTCGGACGTGGACTTCAACGCGGACGGTTACGCCGACGTCGCCGTCTCCTCCAGCGCCGCCACCGTCGCGGGCCACAAGGCCGCGGGGCAGGTCGTCATCGTCTACGGCGGTTCCCCGGGCGCCGGTCGGGTCGCGATCAGCCAGAACACCCGCGGTGTCCCCGGCAGCGCCGAGAAGGAGGACCGTTTCGGCGGCGACCTCGCGTACGGCGACTTCGACAACGACGGTTACGACGACCTCGCCGTCGGTGCCCTCGGCGAGGACCTGGGCAGCGACAAGGACGGCGGCACCGTCGTCATCCTGTGGGGTTCCGCCTCGGGCCTCAAGGGCGGCTCGACCGTCGCCGACCCGCGCCCCACCAAGCACGACCGCTTCGGCCGGTCCCTGGAAGCGGCCGACTTCAACGGCGACGGCAAGGTGGACCTGGCGATCGGCTCCCGCGACTCCGCCACCGTCGACGTCCTGCGCGGCGGCTTCAACCGCGCGGCCAAGCCCGCCGGCCGCTACACCGTCACCCCGGCGATCTACGACGGCGGGGGCAACGGGGTCATCAACCTGCACTCCGGCGACGCCAACGGCGACGGCCGCGAGGACCTGATCGTCAAC
The DNA here is from genome assembly GCF_042724695.1 of Streptomyces sp. NPDC127068. NCBI lineage: Bacteria > Bacillati > Actinomycetota > Actinomycetes > Kitasatosporales > Streptomycetaceae > Streptomyces > Streptomyces sp. NPDC127068. The sequence goes on from NZ_JBHXEN010000020.1 coordinate 112,602, forward strand.
GGGTACGCCGAGCCCGACGGGTACAACGCCAACTACTGGCTGCCCGGTTCGGCGCGCGGCGTCACCACCTCCGGCGCCCAGAAGCTTCCGGCGGGGATCATCACCGACGTCGGCGACACCGACAACGACGGCATCCAGGACGTCGTCCTCGGCATCCAGTGGGACAGCGGCATCCCCGGGTCCGCACTGGGCGGCCGGGTGCTGATCGCCAAGGGCACCCGCTCGGGACCGGCGCACGGGCAGCGGCAGTCGTTCACCCAGAACACCAACGGGATACCCGGCAGCAGCGAGAAGCAGGACGCCTTCGGCATCGAGGTGGACCTCGGTGACGTCAACGGGGACAAGCGGCTCGACCTGGTCATCGGCGCCCCGGGCGAGGACCTGCCGGGCGGCAAGGACCAGGGCACGATCACCGTCCTGTACGGCGCGGCGGGCGGCTCGGGCATCAGCACGGCGGGCGCCCGCACCTTCAGCCAGAACACGGCAGGTGTCCCCAACCACGACGAGACGGGCGACGCGTTCGGCGGGGACGTCCACGTGGACGACCTGAACGCGGACGGCCGCGGCGACGTACTCGTCGGAGCGCCGGGCGAGGACGGCGGAAACGGCGCGGTGTTCGCCCTGCGCTCCCACGCCGACCGCACGCTGACCGCTCCCGCCGGCATCTACGTCACCAGCGTCGGCATCTCCACGGCCGGCTCCCCCCACCTCGGCAACAACATCGCCGACTGAGCCGAACGTCCCGGACGGCCCCCGCCACTGGTCGGGGCCGTCCGGGGCGGTCCGCGCCGGCTGCGGGTGCGCTCACTGCCCGGGCGGCCCGCCCGGTGCCCCCGGCTCGCCGCCGCCCGGTGGCACGGCGCGGCGCAGCGTGCGGATCGCCGGGACCGCGAACAGCGCCGCGGCGCCCGCCAGGCCGGCGCCCGCCGACACCAGCAGCAAGTGCTGCGGGGAAGCGAGGGCGAGGGCCGGTCCGGCCAGTATCTGGCCGAGCGCGATGCCGGACACCGAACCGGCCAACTCGTACGCGGAGACCCGGTTGAGCACCGCGGGCGGGGTGTGCGTCTGCACGCTGGTCGCCCACATCACCGACCAGAACGCCAGGGCGCCGCCGCCGAGCGCGTGGCCCGCCAGGAGCACCGGCAGCGCGGTGCCGAACGCCACGCAGAGCGGCAACACGGTGTACAGCGCCATCGCCACCGTGCCGGCTGCCAGCGGCCGGGCCGGTCTGAGCCGCATGGCCAACAGGCCGCCGAGCACCGTTCCGGCGCCGAGGAAGGAGACGGCCAGCCCGTACGCGTTCGGGCCGAGCCGGTCACCGACCAGCGCCGAGCTGAGCGGCACCAGCGGGCCGAAGAGCAGCACCCCGTAGACCACCCAGATCAGGATCACGGCCCACATCCAGGTGCGGGCGCGGAACTCCTGCCAGCCCTGGCGCAGGTCGCGACGGAGCGAACTGCCGGTGCGGGCAGCGGCGTCGGTCGGGGCGTCCGCGGACGCGACGGCCGGGGCGAGCCGGATGAGCGCCAGGCACAGGGCGCTGAGCGCGAAGGTGCCGGCGTCGATCGCGTACACAGTGCCGGCATTGGTCAGCGCGATCAGGAGCCCCGCGCAGGCCGGGCCGAGCAGGTGGGCCAGCGCGTCGGCCACCTTCAGCGTGGCGTTGGCCCGCTGCGGTTCACCGGCGACCAGGGGCACCATGCCGTTCGTCCCCGGCAGGAACATCGCGACGGCCGCACCGGCCAGTGCCGCCATGGTCATCAGCAGCCAGAACGGCGGCGTCCCGACGAAGAACGCGGCTGCCAACACCCCCTGGGTGAGCACGCGGACGAGGTCCGCGCCGACCATCATCCGGCGGGCGCCGAACCGGTCGGCGAACACCCCGCCGAACAGGACCAGGACGACGAACGTCCCGGTCCAGGTGCCGAGGACGAAGCCGACCCCGGAGATCCCGTACAGCGCACCGACGGCGAGCGCGGTGGCCACCGGCATCATCGCGTCGCCGAACAGCGAGACCGTGCGGGCGGTGAAGAAGAGCGTGAAGCGCCGGTCCCACAAAGGAAGTCGGGTGGGCGGCAGGGCGGTCGGCGGATCGGTCCGGGGCGTCTGGGGCGTTCGTGCGTGCAAGGTGGTCACCCCACCGATACTGGTTCGGCCCCGTCGGGCACCCCAGTGTCCGAGACGACACGATGGGGTACTTTCCCGCCATGACGCTTCGTTCGCTGCCGGAGCCCCCGGCGCTGCACCGGGTGGTGGCCCTGCTGCACCCCCCGCAGTCGACCTTCCTCCTGGCCTGCGCGGCCGAGGTGTTCGCCGACCACGGCCCGACGGTCCCCGCCCGCTACGCGTTCGAGGTCTGCACCGAACACCCCGGACCGGTGCGCACCCGGGCCGGCTACGACCTGCTGGTCACGGCGGGGCTGGACGCACTGGAGGGCGCGGACACGGTGTTGGTCCCCGGCTGGCAGTCGGTGTCCGGTACCGAGGTGCCGCCGGCGGTGGTCGCGGCGGTCCGCCGGGCGCACCGGCGCGGCGCGCGGGTCGTCGGCATCTGCTCGGGTGCCTTCGTGCTCGCCGCCGCCGGGCTGCTGGACGGTCGGCGGGCCGCCACCCACTGGGCGCTGGCCGACGACTTGGCCGTCCGGTTCCCGCAGGTCCGGGTCGACCCCGCCGTGCTCTACGTGGACCACGGCGACGTCGCCACCAGTGCAGGATCGGCGGCCGGCGCGGACCTCTGCCTCCACCTGGTGAGCGCCGACCAGGGCGCCGCGTACGCCTTGCGGATCGCCCGGCAGATGGTGATGCCGCCGCACCGCGAGGGCTGCCAGTTGCAGTACGCCGAACTGCCCGCGTCCGGGCCGGTCGCCGACTCGCTGGCACCGCTCCTCGACTGGCTGGCCGAGCGACTGGACCAGCCGATCAGCGTCGCCGAGATGGCGGTCCGTTCCCGGGTCTCGACGCGTACGCTGACCCGGCGCTTCACCGAGCAGTTGGGCATCAGCCCCGGACGCTGGCTGTTGGCCCGGCGGATCGCCGCCACCCGGGCGCTGCTGGAGGAGACCGACCTGCCGGTGGAGACCATCGCGCACCGGGTCGGCCTCTCCTCGGCCGTCAACCTGCGCCGGCGCTTCCACGAGGCCCTGCGCACCACGCCCGCCGCCTACCGGCGCGCCTTCCGGGTGGACGAGGCCGGTGAGGGCCGCCGCACTCCGGCTCCCGGGGCGTTCGCTCCGGGACGGGCACCAGCGGTCTAGGTCGGCGTCTCCCGCCGGGGTGTGCCGCGGAAGGTGGTGCGGTACGCGCGCGGTGACACGCCGAGGGCTTCCCGGAAGTGTTGCCGCATCGCCGTTCCGGTGCCGAAACCGGCGCGGGCGGCGATGCGGTCGACCGGTTCGTCGGTGCGTTCCAACAACCGGCGTGCGTAGTCGAGCCGTTGCCGGCCGAGCCACTGCATCGGCGTGACACCCGTCTCCTGCCGGAAGCGGCGGTTGAGGGTGCGCACGCTCATCGCCGCGTGCCGCGCCAACTCGTCCAGGGTGAGCGGCTCGTCCAGCCGCTGGAGGGCGTAGCTCCGGGCGGGGGCCGTGGCGGAGTCGTCCTCCTGCTGGACCGGCCGGTCGACGTACTGCGCTTGGCCGCCCTCCCGGTGGGGCGGCACGACCGTGCCGCGGGCGACGGTGTTGGCCACCTCGGCCCCGTGATCGCTGCGGATCATGTGGAGACACAGGTCGATGCCGGCCGCGACCCCGGCCGAGGTCAGCACACCCCGGTCGTCGGTGTACAGGACATCGGGATCGACCTCCACCTCCGGGTACAGCGCCGCCAGTTGGGCGCACGACTTCCAGTGCGTCGTGGCCCGGAGCCCGGCCAGCCGGCCGGCCGCGGCCAGCACGAACGAGCCGGTGCAGATCGAGGCGATGCGCGCGTGTGCGGGAACGCCTTCCAGGGCCGCCCGTACCGCGGGATCGAGGTGACCCCTGGTCTGCGGCCCGTAGTCCTCGACGGCCGCCGGCACGACGACGGTGTCCGCCGTCTCCAGGGCCGCCGGGCCGTGCGGGACGTTGATGCTGAAGTCGGTGTCGGTGGCCACTTCTCCCGGCGCGGTCGCACAGGTCACCACCGAGTACAGCGACCGGCCGTCGGGCCCGGTCGCCGTCCCGAAGAGCCGGTGCACGATCCCGAGTTCCATCGGCAGCAGCCCGGGACGCACCAGCACCACCACCTGATGTGCCTTCGTCTCCGTCATGGCCAGATTCTTTCACTCGCTGTCCAGCTGGCCAGTGGTGGGTGTCGTGAGCGCGAAGAAGGATGGCCAACCATGCGAGTCACCCCCCGAACCCATCGCAGGACCTTCGGCCACCGCGCGTGGTGGGTCGCCGTCGCCGCCGGCCTGACGATCGTCGTCGCCGGCGCCTTCGCCACCCTGCCCGGCATCCTCCAGGCACCACTGGCGGAGGACTTCGGCTGGTCCCGGGGCTCCATCGGCCTCGCCGCCTCGGTGAACATGATCCTCTACGGGGTCACCGCCCCCTACGCCGCAGCGCTCATGGACCGTTTCGGCATCCGGCCCGTCGTCACGGTGGCGCTCGCCGTCGTCGCGGCCGGTGCCCTGCTCACCACCGTGATGACCACCGCATGGCAGTTCACCCTGCTCTGGGGCCTGCTCGTCGGACTGGGCACCGGCTCCCTCTCGATGACGTTCGGCGCCACCGTCGCCAACCGCTGGTTCACCGCACACCGCGGCCTGGTCACGGGCGTCCTCTCCGCCGCCAGCGTGCTGGGGCAGATGGTCTTCCTGCCCGCCCTGTCCTGGACCGTCGACCACCACGGATGGCGACCCGCGCTGGTGACCCTGGCCCTCGCCGCCCTCGCCCTCGCTCCGGTGGCCGTCCTCGCACTGCGGGACCACCCGGCCGACACCGGTCAACGCCCCTACGGCAGCGACGTCTTCGTCCCCAAGCCGCCACCGGTGGCCGGCGCCGCCCGTCGCACGCTCACTGTCCTGCTGAACGCCGCGCGCACCACCCCGTTCTGGCTGCTCGCCGCCGCGTTCGCCGTCTGCGGCGCCTCCACCAACGGGATCATGTGGACCCATTTCGCCCCCGCCGCGCACGATCACGGCATGCCGGTCACCACCGCGTCCACGCTGCTCGCCCTGATCGGCGTCTTCAACGTCGTCGGCACCGTCGCCGCCGGCTGGCTCACCGACCGGATGGACGCCCACCGGCTGCTCGCCGTCTTCTTCACCCTCCGCGGGTTGCTCCTCGTCGCCCTTCCGCTGATCATGGCGGCCACCGTCAACCCGCCGATGCTGGCCTTCGTCGCCCTCTTCGGTCTGCTCGACCTCGCCACCGTCCCGCCGGTCATCGCCCTGTGCCGCCGTTACTGGGGCGAGGACAGCGCCATCGTCTTCGGCTGGACCAACGCCGCCCACCAGCTCGGCGCCGCGCTGGCCGCCGTCCTGGGCGGCGCCGTTCGTGACGCCTTCGGCACCTACGACCCCGTGTGGATCGTCCTCGGCGCCGCCTGCGCCGTGGCCGCACTCCTCTCCCTCGTCATCCCTCGTGCGCCGCGGACCACCCCCGGCCCCGGTGCCCACGGGGTCAGCGCAGCCTCCGGGCCATCACCTGCTCCCGGGTCACGCCGTCGGACAGCACCTCCCCGAGCGCTTCCGTGAGGACGAACCCGTGGCGCCGGTAGAGGGCGAGGGCGTGCGCGTTCCCGGGGATCATCGAGAGCTCCAACATGGTGGCGCCCGACCCCCGGGCCCAGGTCACGACCTTCCCGATCAGTCGGTCTCCGACCCGCTGACCCCGCGCCCGGGGGCTGACCCACAGCGACCTGAGCGCACGCGTCCCGCCGTCCCCGGGGAGGCCCCGGACCATGCCCACGGGCAGCCCGTCGCGCAGCGCGACGACATGGAGGGAACCGGGGACGGTCAGGCTCGCGCGCCACTGCTCCCGGGCGCTGCCGTGCCAGTCGGCGATGCGGGACTTGAACGCGTGCGGCGCATCGGTCAGGGCGGCGACCCGGACCTCCTGCCACAGCGGCCAGTCACCCTTCGTGATCGTACGGAGAGTCACCATGCAGGGGAGTGTGCCGCACCGAGCCGGAAACAGTAGTGCATGCAGGGGCGCCACCGGCCGTGAGAGGAGACACGTGCAGGTCATGGTTCCGCAGACGCGCCGTTCCCGATAAAGTGGCGCGTACACCCTTGCGGAGGCGGTTAGGCAAGCCTTACCGTTCTCATCCGCACCATTCGGGGCTCGACCGTCTCTTCGGTCCGCCCGCGGCGAGCGCTTCACCGACGCAGCCTGGCCGTCCGCTGCCGGAACACTCGCCGACAGGACCCATGTGAATCACTCGACCCCAGGTCTATACAGCCCTGCCCGCGAACACAGTGACTGCGGCGTCGGCTTCCTCACCCGCCTCGACGGGGAGCCGAGCCACGACGTCATCCGCAAGGGCGACGAAGCGCTCCGCGCCATCCCGCACCGCGGCGGCCAGTCCGCCGAGGGCGTCGGGGACGGCGCCGGCGTGAGCGTCGACCTGTCGGTGGAGTTCTTCGGTGCGGTCACCGGCGAAGCGCTGCGCGCCGGACACTTCGGGGTCGCGAACTGCTTCGTTCCGACCGACGCCGCCCGCCGTGACGGTGCGGTGGACCTCGTCGGCCGGAGCATCGCCGAGCAGGGGTTCGACGTCCTGCTGGTCCGTGACGTTCCGGTGGACCACAGCGTCGCCCGACCGGCCGCCCGCCAGTATCAACTGCCCATCGTGCAGTGGGTGTTCCGCGCGCCCCAGGGCTGGGACCGCACCGAGGTCGACGCAGCCGCCAACCGCGCGCTGCTCGCCGTCGAGGCCGTCGCCTACGCCGAGGACGCCTACGCCGGGCTGTACCCGCTGTCGCTGAGCGCGCGGACCCAGGTGCTCAAGGGACGCCTCAACTCCGGCGAGGTCATCGGGTACTTCCGCGACCTCTGCGACCCGCGGCACTCCGTCCGCTCGCTGTACTTCCACACCCGGTTCTCCACGAACACCGAACCGCACCCGACCATGGCCCAGCCGTTCCGCCTCATGGCGCACAACGGCGAGCTCAACACCGACCGCAAGAACCGGCTGTCCGACGAGGCCCTCGCCCGGGCCCGCACCCGCAGCATCGTGCGTCCGCCGGGGCAGTCGGATTCGAGCCGGCTCGACCAGACCCTCCAGAGCCGGGTGTTCGACGACGGCCTGGACATCGTCGAGGCCGTCGTGTCGCTCATGCCGCCCGCGTGGGAGAACGACCACACGCTGCCCGTCCCCGTCCGGGACATGCTGGAGCACTTCTCGCTCTACGAGGAGAAGAACGACGGCCCGGCGGCCGTGATCTTCAGCGACGGCGACGTCATCGGCGCCCGGCTCGACCGGCTCGGCCTGCGTCCGCTGCGCACCGTGGAGACCGCCGAGTACCTGATGGTCGCCTCGGAGGCCGGCCAGGTCACGTTCCCCGACGAGGAGGTCGTGCACCGGGGCCGCATCGAGGCCGGCGGCATGCTCGTCGTCGACCACCGCACGGGCCGCCGGATGCGCACCCGTGAGGTGCTCGACGCCCTCGCCGCCCGCCGCCCGTACTCCGAACTGCTCGCGGCGGCGCGGGTGAACCTCGACGACCTGCCGGCACCCGACTACGAGCGCGGCACCACGACGCTCGGGTACGACGGCGACCTGACGCTCCCCGGCCGGTACGTGGCGTACTCGCTGAACCAGGAGAGCTTCCGCTTCATGCTCGACCCGATGCTCGCCAACGGGTCGGAGCGGATCTCGGCGATGGGGTACGGCAACGCCATCAACGCGCTCAGCGACACCGAGGGCGGCATGGCGAAGTACTTCTCGCAGCGCTTCGCCCAGGTGACGAACCCCCCGCTCGACAGCATCCGCGAGGCCGACGGCATGAGCATGCGGATCGCGCTCGGCCCCAAGCCCGACGGCACCGGGAACACCAGCGGCCGGCAGCTCGTGCTGTCCTCGCCCGTGCTCGGCCACCTGGACATGGTCCGGCTGCGCGACCAGCGGATCGTGCCGCTGGAACGGTTCGACATGCTCTACGTCCCGGTGCTCGGCGACGAGAGCGCGAACGCCGACGCACTCCGGTCCGCACTGGAACGGCTCTGCGAGGACGTCGAGCGGTTCGCCACCGAGCGCGGCGGCATCGTCGTCCTCAGCGACCGGGCCATCTCGTCGACGCACGCTCCGCTGCCGGTGATCCACGCCGTCGCGGCGGTGAACCAGCACCTCATCGACACCGGGCTGCGCCTGCGCGTGTCGATCGTGGCGGAGAGCGGCCAGCTGGCCTCCTCGCACCACGTCGCGACGGCGCTCGGCTTCGGCGCCTCGGCGGTCTACAGCCTCAGCGCCCGACTGCGCGCCGAGGAGAAGTACCCCAGCGCGCCGGCCCCCGCGGGGGAGGTCACCGCGACCGACCGGGCCCTGGCGAAGTTCCGCAAGGCGGCCGAGAAGTCCCTCGCCAAGACCATGGGCCGCGTCGGCCTGTGCACCGCCGAGAGCTACGTCGGCGGCGAGTTCTTCGAGCCGAACTACCTCGACACCCGCGACGACGTGTTCGCCCGGATCTTCCCGCACATGGAGGCCCCGGTCGGCGGCGTCGGGTTCGCCCGCATCGCGCAGACCGCCACCGACTGGCACGAGCGGGCCCGCACGGTGCAGACCGAGCAGCAGATCCCGCTGCTGGGCCTGTTCAAGGAGCGCTCGGACGGCGCCGGCCACTCGTTCGGCGTCACGGCCGTACGCGGTTTCGGCGGCATGACCGAGGAGCCGCCGAAGTTCGGCCGGCAGGACGACCCGGACGCGCTCCGGCTGCTCACCCTCGGCCAACTCGACGACGCGTTCGGCATCACCGAAGCCGCCTACCAGAACACCGGGTACGACGCGCTCAGCGACGCCGAGATCGACGCGTTCCGGATCACCCCCGGGTACCGCTCCTTCCTCCGGACGACGCACGAGGAGCGCTCGCGCCGCCCGGCCGCGCTCCGCGACGTGCTGGCGCTGCCCGCGGACGTCACCGGGCTGCGCACCCCGGAGGACTTCGCCCGTGAACTCGGCCGGTTCTCCACGACCGGCAACGAGAGCGTCACCGTCCGTGGCGTGGCCGTGTCCATGGACCCCACCGACACGGAGAAGGCCACGGCCACGGTCACCGAGCGGCGGGAAGGCACGGTGACGGCCCGGCTGCGCCTCACCTCCCCGGGCCCCGACGACGCCCAGCGGCACGCCGCCCTCGCCGACGGGCTCGCGCTCGCGCACCCGGGCGAGGTCGAGACGCTCGACGCCGGCCCGGACGGCGTCCTCGTCGCCGCCGTCGGCACCGCTGCCCAGCTGCTCGCGCTCTTCGCGCACGCGCCCGACAGCGTGCCGCTCGACGAGGTGCAGCCCGCGCACGAGATCACCCGTGCGCTGGCCTCCGGCGCGATGAGCCACGGCGCGCTCGTGGCGACCGCGCACGAGGCCGTCGCGCACGGCACGAACATGGTCGGCGGCATGTCCAACAGCGGCGAGGGCGGCGAGCACCACTCCCGGTACGGCACCATCCGCGGCTCCCGGATCAAGCAGTTCGCCTCCGGCCGGTTCGGCATCTGGGCGGGCTACCTCGCCGACCCGATGCTCGAAGAGCTCGAAATCAAGATCGGCCAGGGCGCCAAGCCCGGCGAGGGCGGTCAGCTCCCCGCGCCGAAGGTCACCGTCGACATCGCCGCCGCGCGCGGCGGGACCCCGGGCATCGAACTGATCTCCCCGCCGCCGCACCACGACACGTACTCCATCGAGGACCTCGCGCAGCTCATCCACGACTGCAAGGCCGCGCGGGTACGGGTCATCGTGAAGCTCGTGTCCTCGGAGGGCATCGGCACCATCGCGGTCGGCGTCGCCAAGGCCGGCGCGGACGTCATCAACGTCGCCGGGAACACCGGCGGCACCGGCGCCGCCGCCGTCACCAGCCTCAAGTACGCCGGCCGCTCGGCGGAGATAGGCGTCGCCGAGGTGCACCAGGCGCTCGTCGCCAACGGCCTGCGGCAGAAGGTCGTCCTGCGCTGCTCCGGCGCCCACCAGACCGGTGGCGACGTCGTCACCTCGGCGCTGCTCGGGGCCGACAGCTTCGAGTTCGGCACGACCGCGCTGATGATGCTCGGCTGCGTCATGGCGAAGAACTGCAACGTGAAGTGTCCCGCCGGGCTGACCACCAACCCCGAGGCGTTCGAGGGCGACCCGCGCGCCCTGGCGCAGTACCTGCTCAACATCGCGCACGACGTCCGCCAGATCCTCGCCCGCGCGGGTCTGCGGTCCCTGCGCGAGGCCCGGGGACGCACGGACCTGCTCCAGATGCTCGACCACCCCGCGAGCGTCGGCCGCCTCGACGTGCGCCGGCTGCTCGCGCGCGTGCCCGAGAAGGTCATCGCGGACCCGGAGTACCTGGAGAAGGACTTCACCACCGACGACGCCCTCATCGAACGGGTCCGCGCCGCACTCCTCGACCGGCGCGAGCCGACCGCGCTGATCGAGGGCGTCCGCCTCGCCAACAGCGACAAGTCCGTCGGCGGGCAACTCGGCATCGACGTCGAGCGCCTCCTCAACCACGAACTCGACGCCGAAGACCTGGCCGGAGCACCCGCGGTCGTGACCGACGACCGTGGTCGCCGCCGGCTCGTCGACGGCGCCGTACGGATCCGCACCACCGGCTCCGCCGGCCAGTCGTACGGCGTGTTCTGCAACGACGGCATCACCCTGGAGCACACCGGCACCGCGAACGACGGCGTCGGCAAGAGCCAGAGCGGCGGCCGGATCATCGTCCGCGCCCCCGGCGGCGGCAGCACCGAACGCGGCGGCAACGTGCTCGTCGGGAACTTCGCGCTGTTCGGCGCGACCGGCGGCCGGACGTTCGTGCAGGGCGAGGCCGGCGACCGGTTCGCCGTGCGCAACTCCGGCGCCACCGCGGTCGTGGAGGGCGTCGGAGACTTCGGCTGCGAGTACATGACCGGCGGCACCGTGCTCAACCTCGGCGGCTTCGGCAAGGGCCTCGGCAACGGCATGAGCGGCGGGTTCCTCTACCAGTACGACCCCTCCGGCGAGTTGCCGGGCCGGGTGAGCGCCGACTCCCTGCGGGTGTTCCGGGTGACCGACACCGAGCACGGCGCCTTCCACGAGGAAGCCGTGCGACTGCTCCTGGAGTGGCACGTGGAGGCCACCGGCTCGCCGCTCGCGGCCCGGTTGCTCCACGACTGGGACACCGAACGCCAGCACCTGTACTGCGGGATGCCCAGGGCGCTGCTGCTGTACCAAGACGCCTCCGAGATCCTCGCCGCGGCCACCCGGGCCGAGCTCCTCGACGAGCTCGCGACGTCGATCGCGACGGACAAGCTCCGTGCGTTCAAGGTCGACTACCGCGACCGCCGCACCGTGCTCGGCGGTCGCGCCCCGGCCCTCGGCGACCCGGGCGGCGACGACATGTTCTCGCTGCTGTCCTCGTACACGGTGCTCGGCGTCGCACAGGACCTCGCGCTCAAGCGGGTGCCCGGAGCGAGCGGCCCGGACGACCCGCGGGTCGCCGAGGCCGTCCGCAACCTCGTGCTGACCGAGGACTTCTTCGTCAAGCAGCGCGTCGTCAAGTACCTGCGCGGCACGCTGGAGCGGTTCGACGACGACGAACTCGCCACGCTCATCGCCGTCAAGCGCCTCGACGACTACAAGCGGGCACTGAACCAGCGCAACAACCTGAGCGTGGACGCTCCCGGCACCTACGGCTGGATCCTCCACCAGAACAGGAAGAACGCCGGCCGTGTCCGGGCCGCCCGGTTCGACGAACTGCTCGCGACCGCGGCCCTCACCGACCTGGCCGACCTGGCCGTCCGCCACCTCCCGCAGGCCCCGACCGAAGCGGTGACCACGTGACACTCATGTCCCCGACCGGGTCCCTGATCCCGGCCGACGCGCCGTTCTCCGCCGAACAGGAGGCGTGGCTCGCCGGGTTCATCGCCGGCATCGCCGCCGCCGGACGCCGGGAGACCGCGGCCGGCGACGCGCCCACCGCCACCGTCGACGTCCTGTTCGGCACCCAGACGGGCAGCGCCGAATTCCTCGCCGGCGAGGTCGTCGCCGGGGCCCGTACCCGGGGCCTCGGCGGGACCGCCACCGAACTCGACGCGATCACGCCCGAGCAACTCGCCGGAATGTCCCACCTGCTCATCGTGACCTCGACGTACGGCGAGGGCGAGATGCCCGACAACGCCGGACTGTTCTGGGAAGCGCTCCAGGCCGAGGGGGCACCCCAGCTGGAGGGCCTGCGCTACGCGGTCCTCGGGCTCGGCGACCGGGGGTACGACGAGTTCTGCCAGGCCGCGAAGCTCATCGACACCCGTCTGGAACAGCTCGGCGCGACCCGGCTGCTCGACCGCGTCGACTGTGACGTCGACTTCGAGGAGCCGGCCGCGGCGTGGACGGCGGCGGTCCTGGACCGCCTCGTCGCCGAGACCGGCGCGACGCCGGCGGGCACGCCCGCCGCGGCGGGTTCCGGTGCCCCGTCCGCCGCGGCTCCCGCGGCGCGTTCGGCCTGGAACAAGCGCAACCCCTACCGGTCCCGGCTCGCGGTCAACCGGCTGCTGTCCTCGCCGGACAGCGCGAAGGAGATCCGCCACTACGAACTCGCCCTCGGCGACAGCGGGATGACGTACGCGGCCGGCGACGCGCTCGCCGTCGTCCCGGTGAACGACGGCGCGCTCGTCGGCGAACTGCTCGCCCACCTCGGCGCCAGCGGTGACGAGGAGGTCGACGGGCGTCCGCTCGCCGAGGTGCTGCGCACCGGACGGGAGATCCGCACCCCGTCGAAGGAACTCGTCGCCGACCTGGTCGAGCGGGCGCCGTCGAGCGAGCTCGCCGCGGTCGTCGCCCACGGCGACCGGTCCGACCTCGACTCCTGGCTCTGGGGCCGGGACGTCCTCGACGTGCTGCGCGACGCCGGTCCCTCGGCACCGGGCCTCGACGAGTTGCTGCCGTTCCTCCGGCCGCTCCAGGCGCGGCAGTACTCGATCTCGTCGAGTCCGCTCGCCCACCCGGACCACATCCACCTCACCGTCGCGTCCGTCCGGTACGGCACCGGGCAGCGCCGGTACGAGGGCGTCGCGTCGACCTTCCTCGCGGACCGCATCGGCGACCACGCGGAGCACCCGGACGTCGGCGTCTACGTCCAGCCGAACGCCTCCTTCAGCGTTCCGACGGACGACGACGCGCCGATGGTCATGATCGGCCCCGGCACCGGGATCGCACCGTTCCGCGGCTTCCTGCACGAACGCGCCGCACGGGGCGCCACCGGCCGCAACTGGCTGTTCTTCGGCGACCAGCACCGACAGACCGACTTCGTGTACGAGGACGAACTCACCCAGCTGGGCGAGCAGGGTGTCCTCACCCGGCTCGACCTCGCGTTCTCCCGCGACCAGGCCGAGAAGATCTACGTACAGACGCGCATGCGCGAGCAGGCGCGCGAGCTGTACGGGTGGCTGGAGGACGGCGCGTACCTGTACGTCTGCGGCGACGCCTCCCGCATGGCGAAGGACGTCGAGGCGGCACTGCTGGGCGTCATCGCCGAGCAGCGCGGACGCGGTGACGACGACGCGGCGCAGTACCTGGCGGACCTGCGCCGGGCGAAGCGTTACGTCCGGGACGTGTACTGAGCATGGTGGGCGATCATCCGGAGCCGCAGGACACCGACGGGCTGTGCGCGTTCGAGAAGTGCTGCGGCAGGAGGAACAGCACCGTCCGGCTGATCGACGCCCGGATGCCGGAGCTGGCGCACTGCCTGACGCTGTTCCAGCACGTCCAGGCGGTCACCGGCGGGCCGGTCGCCCGGATCGACCAGGCCGGCAGCTACGGGGTGCCGAGCCTGCGCGGTGAAGCGTTCACCGTGCAGGCGGGCTCGATCGCCCTGCGCATCGACGGCGACGGCCTCGTCGCGGCCGCGGTCGTACGGGACGAGGGCACCGGAACGGTCACCCTGGACCTGTTCGACGCGGAGGGCCGGACCGTGCACCGCGGGCGGCTGCTCTCGGAGGCGGACCGCCTGTTGGTCGGCCTCGCCCGCCCGGCCGGCGTGGGCACCACGGTCACCGCACCGCCCACCACCCCCCGGGTGCCGGCGTGGGAGGACGGCGACCAGCTCGCGCAGCTCGACGCGGTCCTCGTGGACGGCGGCGTGGCCCGGCGCGGGGCGTTCGACCGGTACCGCGGCGAGCACCGGGCGATCGACGTCGGCGTGGTACCTGCGGTGCTGGAGCACGTCTGCTCCGCGGGCCTGCCGATCGGCGTCGCGGTGTTCGCCCCGGCGGCCATGCAGGCGTGCAGCGGCCGGGTGCACGTCACCGAGCAGACCATCGGCGGTCAGGTGTTCGCGGCGATCGCGGAGAGTTCGGTGGAGATCGAACTCGGGGCCGTCCGGGCGGGGCACCTCGTCCGTTCCACGGCGGCGCACGGCCCGACCTCGGCGATCGAACTGGACGACGAGGAAGGGCGCTGCGTCGCGGTCATCACGCAGTTCGGGATCGTCGGCGAGCAGGTGCACGCGGCCTGGGAAGACCTCGCAGAGTCACTGCCCGACGCCTAGACGTCACCGCGGGAGCGCAGTGAGGGGGGGGGGGGGAGGGCCGGGGGGTTGGGCCCCCCCCCCAGGGGGGGTGTGTTGGGTGTGTGTTTGTTTTAAAAAAAAAAAGAACCACCAAAAAAAGAAAAAAAAAAGTATTCGGGGTG
>NZ_JBHXEN010000021.1:0-2897 GCF_042724695.1 Streptomyces sp. NPDC127068
GCTCACCCTCACCTGGTCCCTCGCCCTCACCACCCTCGGCTACCTCTGGGCCACCGCCAAGTACCACAACGACCCCAAGTAACCCCCACCGAACAGTCCCACGCAGATCGGCGCCGCCCGACTGGACGCGCACCTGCGCGCACAGTTCGGCGGCTGAGCCGTCCCGCACCGTCCGCACCGCTCCCCTCGTTACCCGCCCCACCGGTGGGACGAGGGGAGCGGTGCGTCCGGGCGGAAACGGACTCCGGGCGACGGGCTCCCCGATGTGCGGCCCCCTCGCCCCGCGCCTACTGTGACGGTCATGGGCGCGAGCAGCCACGGCAAGCCGATCGAGCTGGAGGCCGGCGGGCGGACCGTACGACTGTCCAGTCCCGACAAGGTCTACTTCCCGGAGCGGGGCTTCACCAAGCTGGACCTCGCCCGGTACTACATCGCGGTGGGCGACGGCATCCTGCGGGCCCTGCGCGACCGCCCCACCACCCTGGAGCGCTACCCCGAGGGCGTGGACGGCGAGCACTTCTTCCAGAAGCGCGCACCGAAGAACACCCCCGACTGGATTCCCCGCGCCCACATCACCTTCCCCAGCGGGCGCTACGCCGACGAGATGTGCCCCACCGAGGTCGCGGCCGTCGTCTGGGCCGCCCAGTTCGGCACCTTCACCTTCCACCCCTGGCCGGTGCGCCGGGACGACACCGATCGGCCCGACGAACTCCGACTCGACCTCGACCCCCAGCCCGGCACCGACTTCAAGGACGCGGTGGCCGTCGCCCACGAACTGCGGGCCCTGCTGGACGGGCTGGGCCTGCGGGGCTGGCCCAAGACCTCCGGCGGGCGGGGGCTGCACGTCTTCGTCCCCGTCGAACCGCGCTGGACCTTCACCCAGGTGCGCCGCTGCGCCATCGCCTGCGGCCGGGAACTCGAACGCCGGATGCCCGGCCGGGTGACGACCGCCTGGTGGAAGGAGGAACGCGGGACACGCATCTTCGTCGACTACAACCAGACCGCCCGGGACCGGACGATCGCCTCCGCCTACTCGGTGCGCCCCCGCCCGCACGCGCCGGTCTCCGCACCACTGCGCTGGGAGGAAGTGGACGAGGTCGCCCCCCGGGACTTCGACCTGGCCACCATGCCGGTGCGGTACGCGGAGCTGGGCGACGTCCACAGGGACATGGACGACCACCGGTTCTCGCTCGAACCCCTGCTGGAGTTGGCGCGGCGCGACGAACACGACCACGGCCTCGGTGATCTGCCCTACCCGCCGGAGTACCCGAAGATGCCCGGCGAACCCAAGCGCGTCCAGCCGAGCCGGGCGCGGGACACGACGGGCGACGAGGGCTCCTGAGCCCGACGGGGGTCCGGTCCGGCGGGCGGGTCCGGTGCGACGGCGCAACGGTGGGGGAGCGCGAACCACACGATCGAGTAGCCCTGCGGAATCGTTTATGCGCTGAGGGTGAGACCTAGGGTGAGCGTCGTTCGCTGACCGCGACCGCTTCCCTCGTGAAAGGCCCCCCATGCGCCTCCGTACCGCTGTCGTGACCGCCGCCGCGGGTTCCCTCACCCTCCTGCTGGCCGTGCCGGGACCCGCCGCCGCTGCCTCCGGTGACTTCGCGTACCGCTTCCGGGGCCCGGACGGACACCCGCAGCCGGCCGTCCTGCACGACCCGCCGAGCGGCGAGTGCCTCACGCTGCCCGAGGTCGCCGACCCCGCCGCCCCGCCCGCGTTCGCCCCCTGGAACAACACCGACGAGTGGGCCACGGTCTTCCAGGGCCCCCAGTGCACGGGCGACACCTGGGACCTGCGTCCGCACGGCCGCCCCGCGACCGACCGCCTGGAGCTGCGCTCCGTCGTGTTCTGGCACTGACCCGCCCCGCGGCGGCCCGGTGAGGCCCGCACGCGCGGACCGTCACCCGGATGGGTCGCCCCGGTGGCCGATGGCGCGGCCGGGGCGTCTGGTGGAGCCCGACGGCCCTGCCGTCCGGGCCGCGCGACACCGCCCGGCCGTGGCCGGCCCCCGGGAGGTTTCGTGCACCAGAGCGCACCGCGCCGTCCGCCCGCCGCCCCGCTCCGCCGGCTGCCGCCCCGGTCCGTGGCGGCCCTGCTCGCCGCGCTGTGGCTGGCTCAGCTCACGGCCTGTGCGAACGGCGGCGGAGGCGAGGGCCCGTCCCCCTCGGCCACCAGTGCGCCGGCCGTGTCGTCCCCGGCCGCCGGTCGGACGGTCGTGGTGATCAGGGACTTCGCCTTCGTCCCGGCCGAACCGGAGGTGGCTCCCGGGGCGGAGGTCACGGTGGTCAACGAGGACTCGGTGGCGCACACCCTGACGGCCACCGGCTCGGCGTCCTTCGACACCGGGGACATCGCCGCGGGTGCGACGGCCACCTTCACCGCGCCCGACAAGGCCGGCCGCTATCCGTACCTCTGCACGATCCACCCGTCGATGAAGGGCACCCTCGTCGTGCGCTGACCCCGCTCGGGGCGGTCAGCCCCAGTCGGCGGCCCGGCGCAGGTCCAATCGTTCCTTCTCGGAGAGGCCGCCCCAGACGCCGAAGCGTTCGTCGTGGGTCAGGGCGTACTGGAGGCACGCCTCCCGCATGTCGCACATGCGGCAGATGCGCTTGGCCTCCCGCACGGAGCTGCCGGGCTCCGGGAAGAAGAACTCCGAGCCCGTCTGCGCGCACAGGGCGCGGTCCCAGGCGACGTCCTGTTCGATGACACGGTCAGTCTGCATGCCGTGATGGTGCCGCCCGCGGAAAAACGAACGATCAACGCCCTGTTCATCGCCCGACCCGTGCCCTCGAACAACCGTCGGCGGGGGTCCGGGACAACCGTCCCGGGCCGGGGGGTTATAAACAAATACGAGCCCCCCAGACATGGAACAAAAACGGTTTGCGGGGTGTGG